>JAPKHB010000057.1 GCA_026647295.1 Planctomycetota bacterium
GCGGACTGGTGCACCTGTACGCCTCCGCGGAGGCCGCGCGGGCGCTGGGCGCCCCGAGCCGCCGCCCGCGCCGCTGCGGCTGCCAGCAGGGCACGCCCCGGGAGCAGGCCGAGCGCGAGGCGCGCTTCGAGGATCTCGGCCCCGGCGAAGTGGGCGACCTGGAGGCCCCGCTCGGCCTGGAGCCCGGGGGGATCGCGGCGCTGGCGCGCAGGCGCCTGGCCGAGGTCGAGGGCTGGATCGGGGCCCGGCTGGCGGCCCTGCTGGCCGAGGGCCTCGACGAGCCCTTCGCCCGCACCAAGGTGCGCCAGCAGCGCGCCGACTTCCTGCACCGGCCCGTGGTGGTGGCCACGGACGTGCCGGCCGAGGTGCTGCGGGCGGTCCAGACCGACGAGGTGGGCCGCACCCAGGGGCTCGCCGTGCGCCCGGTCCTGCGCCGGCGCTACCCCCAGGGCGACTTCGCCCCGCACCTGCTGGGCTTTGCCTCCCTCGTCGCGGGGGCCGAGGAGTACGAGGCGCTGCGCCGTGCCTACGGTGACGCGGTGACGCCCCTGTCGCGGATCGGGCGCCGGGGGCTCGAGCGTGCCTACGACGCCCAGCTCTACGGCGCGCCGGGGCGACGCGTGCTCGGCCGCGGCGAAGGCGGCCACTTCAACGAACTGGTGGCCGAGGAGCCCCCCGCACCGGGGCGGCCGCTCGTGCTCGCGCTCTCGGCGCCGGCGAGCGCGAAGGCCCAGGAGATCCTCGAGCGCCACGCGACGCCCGAGGGCTACTTCCCCGGGGGCCGGCCCTCCGCCGCCTTCGTCGCGCTGGACGCCGTCACCGGCGAGATCCTCCTGTGGGCCGAGACCCCCCGCTTCGACCTGAACACCGAGTTGGGCCAGGTCTTCGAGGAGTCGCCCCGCGACGCCCTGGCGGACCCGCAGCGCCGGGTGTGGAACCCGCTCCCGGGCCGCCTGGAGGCGGAGGCGGAACTCGACCTGGAGGCCTGGCGGCAGGACCTGGTGGTGCCCGAGCCCCGGAGCCTTTCGCGCGTCGCGCAGGTGGCCGTCGAGCCGGGGAGCACCTTCAAGGTGCTGATCGCGCTCGCCATGCTCGACAGCGGGCTGGGGGAGCCCTTCGGCTCGGGCGGCTTCTTCTGCGCGGAAGACAGCCGGCGTCCCCACTGCCACCGGTGCGGCGCGGTCGGCCTGGAGGAGGCGATCGCTCGTTCCTGCAACCGCTGGTTCGCCTTCGGCCTGCGCGACCAGCCCCAGTGGGCTACCTGGCGGGCGAGCGTGCCGGCGTTCCTGGCGCGGCTGGGCATCGGCCGCCCCCCCGGGCGCGAGGTTCGCGAGTGGAGCGCGGGCACGCTGCTGCGGGACTGGTGGGACTTCCCGCCGGTGCGCGCGGTCGAGGCCGCCCGCGAACGCCTCACGCGGCAGCTGGGCGCCCGGGCACCCGAGGTCCTCTGGCAGGCCAAGCAGGGGCTCGTGGCGAGCGTCGCGGGCGACCCGGAGGAACTCGGGGGGGTGCTGGCGCGGGCCATCGGCGCCGTGGCGGCCGCCCACGGCGCGCGCCGCGTGCTCGTCTCGGCGGCCACGGAGACCCTCGCCGCCGAGGAGGTCTGGCTGCGTTTCGAGATCCGCCTGGGCGAGCCGCCGCATTGGGCGAGCCTCGCCGCCCAGGCCGCCCCGCCGATTCCCCCCCCGCTCGCCGGCATGGCCGCGCGCGGCCGCGCGGGAGCAACGGCGCCGCTCGGCCAGGGGGGCGCGCTCTGGTTCACCGCGCGCTTCGAGCGCCGCATCGGGCGTGCAGCGCCCAGCGACCCGCTCGTGATCCGGCCCCAGGACGGTCGCAACGTCGCCATCGGCCAGGGTCCCGTGCAGGTGACCCCCCTGCAGGTCGCCCGGGCCATGGCCGTGCTCGCCAATGGCGGCCGGCTGGTGGAGGCGCGCGCCGCCCGCGCGGTGGGCGGGCTGACGCTGCCGGCCGCCCCCGAGCCCTTGGGGCTCGACCCCCGTCACCTGGAGCGCGTGCGAGAGGGCATGTGGCTCGCCGTGAACGACGAGATCGGAACGGCCCGCCGCCCGCCCTGGAGCCGCCTCCCGGCCCGGGTCTACGGCAAGACGGGCACCGCGCAGGTCGGCGCGAACTGGCGGCCCTACCCCGCGCAGGTCGAGGGCGAGCCCTGGCACCACTGGTTCGCCGGCTTCCTCGAACGCGACGGCGAGCACCCGGTCGCCTTCGCCTGCCTCCTGCACGCCCGCCGCGAAGGCGCGGCGAGCGCCACCGCCGTGGGGGCCACCTACGAGATCCTGAAGGAGTGGCTGGCCGGGCCCCTCCCCGCACGCCGGCCGTGAACCGACCCCGCCCCTGACCCCGGCCCGGCCGGGGCGGTCCCGATCCGTCCTCGCATTCCCCGGCCCCCCGCCCGATGCCCCAGCGCCCCCTCACCCTCTCCGAGCGCCTTGCCCGCGCCGACTGGCTGCTGCTCGGCCTGGGCGTGGCGCTGGGCCTGCTCGGCGTCGTGATCGTCCAGGCCGGCACGCACGCCGATGCGGCGGTGGACTACGGCGCGGCGCAGATGCGCTGGCTCGTGCTGGGCGTCGCGGCCTGCCTGCTGATGCTGGCCGTGCCCTACCGGATGGTGGTCGCGCTGCGCTACCTGTGGTACGCGGGCGGGCTCCTGCTCCTGGTCCTCGTGCTCGTGCTCGGCCGCGGCAAGAGCGCCCAGCGCTGGATCTCGCTCGGCGGCTTCCACATGCAGCCCAGCGAGTTGATGAAGGTCATCCTCGTCGTGACCCTGGCCGGCTACATCCGCTACGACCGCTCGCACCGGCGCTTTGCGGGCCTGGCGGGACCCTTCGCCCTCACCCTGGTCCCGGTCCTGCTGATCGTCAAGCAGCCGGACCTGGGTACGGCCCTCCTGTTCATCCCGGTGCTCTTCGTGCTGCTGTACGCGGCCGGCGCCCGGCCGCGGCACCTGTTGCTGGTGGGCCTGGCGGGTCTCCTCGCGGGCGCGGCGCTGTACGCCACGCCCGGCGCGCTCAACGAGTACCAGAAGAACCGCGTGCGCGCCTTCCTGCTGCAGGACCGCGAAGACACCGACCTGCGCCGGGGCCTCGGCCACCAGAACTACATCTCGCGCCTGGTCGCCGGCACCGCCACCTTCACCGGCGTCGGCGTGGGCGAGGAGGCGCGCGAGGCCGTCGAGCCCTTGAGCGAGAGCCACTCGGACTTCGTGTTCCCCGTGGTCCTGACCGCCTTCGGCCTGCTGGGCGCGCTCGGGCTCCTGGGCCTCTACGCCCTCCTGGTGTGGCGGATCCTGCGCACCTCGGTGCGCGTGCGCGAGCCCAGCGGGCGGCTGCTCGCCCTGGGTGTCGGGGCCCTCTTCGCCTGCCAGACCCTGATCAACGCCGCCATGACCCTGGGGCTCCTGCCCATCGTGGGCATGCCGCTGCCCTTCCTCTCCGCCGGCGGATCGAGCCTCCTGGCCTGCTTCGTCGCGCTCGGGCTCGTGCTCAACGTGGGGGCGGACCACCCCGTGGAGTTCGGGCGCGGCGACTTCGACTGAAGCACGCGGGAGCGCGGAGCGCATGCCGAGGTGCCGCCCCGGGTCCGGGGCCCTCGAATGATGCACCGGAGCCTGGCTCCGTACGATCATTCCAGAGGTATGCTCGGCCGGTCCCCGGAGCCCCGCCATGCGCGCCAGCCACGCCCTCGTCGTCTCGGCCTCGATCCTCGCCCTGCTCGCGGGCTTCCTCCTGGTCAGCCGCCGCGCGGGCGCCGACGCCCGGCGGGGGGCGCTCGACTGGTGGGACGAGGGCGTCGAGGGCTTCGTGCGCCGGCGCGTGGCCGGCACCTACGTCGACGAACTCGACGCCACCTCCGGTCCCGAAGCCTTCTACCGGGCCATGAAGGCCTACGTGCGCTTCGACCCCTACTGCGCGTTCTACTCCCCCAGCGAGACCCGGGAGTGGCAGGAGAGCACGGCCGGCCGCTACGGCGGCCTCGGGATCAAGATCGACGCGGTGGCCGAAGGGTTGCGCATCGTCGGGCTGCTGCCCGGCGGCCCCGCCGACCTGGCCGGCCTCGCCATCGGCGACACGCTGGTGGCCGCGGACGGCCAGCCCCTGGCGGGTCTCGGGCTCGCCGAGGTGACCGCGCTCCTCAAGGGGGCTCCGCGCACGCCCGTGCGCGTGGGCTTCGTGCGCGGGCCGGTTGGCGCGGACGGGGCCGTAGCGGGTCCCACCCGCGTCGTCGTGGTCACGCGCGAGCTCGTGCGTCCGCCCACGGTGTACGTGCGGCACCTGGGCGACCGCGGCCGGTTCCTGCACGTCCGGCTGCTCGACTTCGCGGAGGAGACCGCCGACGCCTTCGACCGCGCGCTCGACCAGGCCGCGCGCGCCGGCCCCCCGGCCGGGATCCTGCTCGACCTGCGCGAGAACTCCGGGGGCGTCCTGGGCGTCGCCGTGCGCGTCGCCGACCGCTTCCTGCGCCGCGGACTGATCATGCGCATGCAGGGCCGCACGCCCGAGGCCAACCGCCCCTACAGCGCCTCCGACCGGCCCAACGACCTGCCCGACACGCCGCTGATCGTCCTGGTGAACCGCGCCAGCGCCTCGGCCTCCGAGGTCGTCGCGGGCGCGCTGCAGGACCACCGCCGCGCCGTGCTGGTGGGCGAGCGCACCTACGGCAAGTTCCTGGTGCAGTCCATCACCGAGATCCCGAGCCGGGGGGTCGCGGTGAAGCTCACCACCTCGCGGTACTACACGCCCAGCGGCCGCAGCTACCAGGCCGCGCCGGCCGGGCCCGACGGCGCGCCGCCCGAGCCCGCCGGCCTCATCCCGGACGTCGTGGTGCCGCTCGGGCGCGAGGACCAGGAGCGGCTGGTGCGCCAGTGGGCCAACGAGGAAGGCGGTCCCTGGGGCCAGACGCCGCGCTTCCCCGAGGTCGCGGCCGACTGGCTCGACCCGCAGGTCGAGCAGGCCCTCAAGTTGCTCGAAGGCGAACAGGTGCTCCGGCGCATCCCGCGCGAGCGCCCCGGGCCGCGCAACGGCTAGGCCGCGGAGTCCCCCGTGCTCGTCCTGGGCATCGACACCTCCTGCGACGACACCGCGGTGGGCCTGCTCGAGGCCCCCCGCCGGCTGCTGGCCAACGAGGTCGCCACGCAATACGACCTGCACGCGGCCTTCGGCGGCGTGGTCCCGGAGATCGCGAGCCGGGCCCACGCCGAGCGCGTCACCCGCGTGCTCGAACGCGCGCTCGCGCAGGCCGGGCGCCGGCTCGAGGACCTGGACGCGGTCGCGGTCACCCACCGCCCGGGGCTGCTCGGCTCGCTGATGGTCGGGGTGAGCGCGGGGCGCGCGCTCGCGTTGGCCCGGGGGCTGCCGCTGGTCGGCGTGCACCACATCGAGGCGCACTGCGTGGCGGCGATGGCCGAGCACCCGGACCTGGACTTTCCCTTCGTGGCGCTCATCGCCTCGGGCGGCCACACGGCGCTGTACGCCTGCCGCGACGTGCGCCGCATCGAGCGCCTGGCGACGACCATCGACGACGCGGCCGGCGAGTGCTTCGACAAGGTGGCCGTGCTGCTCGGGCTCGGCCAGCCGGGGGGGCCCGCCGTGAGCCGCCTGGCCGAGGGCGGGGACCCCCGCGCCGTGGCCTTCCCCCGCGCGCGCGTGAAGGAAGATCCGCTCGCCTTCTCCTACTCCGGGCTCAAGACCGCCGTCCTGTACCACCTCAAGGGGCCCGGCGGCGGGCGCGGCGCCCCGAACCGCGCGGGCGCGGCCCGCCCGGCCGACGTGGCGGCCTCCTTCGAGCAGGCCGCGGTGGACGGGCTGGTGGAGCGCGCGCTGGAGGCGGCGCGGCGCGAGGGGGTCGCGGACCTCGTGGTGGGCGGCGGGGTGGCCGCCAACCGCCGCCTGCGGCACGACCTGCTCGCGGCCGCGCCGGCGGGGCTGCGGGTGCGCTTTCCGAGCGTGGCGCTGTGCGCGGACAACGGCGGCATGGTGGCGCTGCGCGGCGCGCAACTCCTCGCGGCCGGCGAGCGCGCGCCGCTTGACCTCGAGGTGTACGCCACGGGCGAGTAGCCCGCGGGCCCGGCCGGCGCCGCCCGGTGGTTGCGCGGGGGGTGGGGCCGTGGTGCGATGAGCCCGATGCGCCCGCGCGCCCCCGCCCTGGCCGCCCTGCTCGGCCTCCTGGTGGCGGCGCCCCTGGGGGCCGAGCCCCCCGGTCCGGACTGCCGCTTCGAGGCCTGGGTCGACGCCGACGCGCTCGGCCGCTACGACGGGCTGCGCCTCGGCCTCGAACGGGCGCGGCTGCCGCGCGTGTGCCGGGCCGCCCTCGGCCGGCCCCCGCAGGACGACCCCGCGGCCCCGGCCCGCCTCCTGCGCGAGGCGCTCGCCGCCGGGCGGCTCGACCCGCCGGTGTTCCTGGTGGGGGAAGAGGCGCTCGCGCTGGCCCGCGCCCACGCGGCGGACCTGCCCGCGGTGTACGCGCTCGTGCGCTACCGCGCCGAGGGCGCGCCGCTCGCCGCCCTGCCGGCCGCGCCCGGGTGGACGGGGGTCGTGGCCGAGGTGGACGCGCGGGTCGTAGGCCGCCTGGTCGGCGAGGCTTTCCCCGGCCGAACGCCCCGGGTGGGCTTTGCGCCCGGCAGCGACCCGGAAGCGGCCGCGCGCCTCGCGCGGGCCGCGGGCCTTGACCCGGTGGGCCCGCAAGGGCCGCTGGACGCGCTCCTGCACCTCACGCTGGTGCCCGGGCAAGGGGCGCCGGACTTCGCCGCGGCGCTCGCCGCGGCGCGGACGCGCGGGGCGCTGCTCTTCAGCGACGAACGCGGGCGCTTCGGCCAGGGGGCGGCGGTGCTGCTCCTGGCCGACGAGGACCTGCTCGGCCGCCAGGCGGCCGAGCAGGCCCGCCGCTGGCGGGCCGAGCCGGGGGCGCCCCCCGCGCCGCGCGCGCTCCAGGCGCTCGAGGTCTGGGTCGACCTGGAGGCGCTGGACCGGCAGGGGGTGGAACTCCCGCTCCCCTTCCTCGCGCGCGCCGACCGCCTGCGCCGCGCCCCGCCGCCCGGCCCCGCGGATGGGCGATGAGGCGCCCGGCGATGTGGCGCTCGCTGGTCCTGCTCACCCTCCTGCTGGTGGGCGGGGTCGTGCTGGCGCTGGGCGCGCTGGCCGGCGCGTGGATGGCCGAGCAGGACCGCCGCGGCGCGCTGGAGGACGCCCGCCGGCAACTCGACGCCGCCGAGGCCCAGTTGCGCGCGCAGGCCGCGGAACTGCTGCGGGTGGCCCGCGAGGTCGCCACGGGGCTCTCCGAGAGCCACTCCGCCCGGTTGCGGACCTGGATCGAGAACGAGCCGCTCGGGCTCTACCGCGACGCGCGCGACCCCGAGCGCGTGGACATCCAGGCCGTGATGGACGCGCTGGTGGCCGAGGTGCGCCAGCGCGGCCGCGAGGAGGCCGAGCGCATCCAGTTGCTGGGCGAGCGGGTGGAGGCCGTCGCCACCGCGCGGCTCGAAGCCGCGATGGCCCGCGAGCGCGCGGCGGCCGACGCGCGCGCCGGGCGTCAGGCCGAGGACCGCCGCGCGCGGCTCATGCAGAACCTGCTCGTGCTCCTTTGCGGCATGGCGGTCCTGCTCGCGCTCACGCTCGCGGGCCTGGTCGTGCGCCCCGTGCGCCGCCTGCGCGCGGCGGTGGACCGCATCGCGGCCGGCGACCTGGGCACGCCGGTGCCCCTCACGCGCCGCGGCGCCGAGGAACTCGCCGCGCTCGCCCGCGCCGTCGAGCGCATGCGCCGGCGCCTGCTCGAACTGACCGCCGGCCTGGAGGCCGAGGTGCGCCGGAAGACCGAGGACCTGGAACGCACCCTCGGCGAGCGCACGGCCGCGCTGGCGGAGTTGGGGGCCACGCAGGAGCGGCTCGTGCAGGCGGCGAAGATGGCCGGCCTGGGCACGTTGGCCGGCGGCGTGGCGCATGAGTTCAACAACCTGCTGGGCGGCATCCTGGGCTGCCTGGAGAGCGCCCGGGCCGAGCCCCTGCCCGCGGCGGCGCGCGGCGACCTGGAGGTGGCCGAACGCACCGCGCAACGCGCGGCCGACCTCGTGCGCGCGTTGCTCGACGTGGCCCGCCCCGGCACGCGTGCGCTCGTCCCGGTCGCCCTCGGGCGCGTGCTGGACGACGTCCTGCACGCCGCCGCCCCGAGCGCCCAGCGCCGCCGCATCGCCCTCGTGCGCGAGCCCGGTCCGGAGGTGACCGTGCTCGGCGACGAGGGGCAACTCCACCAGGTGGCGCTCAACCTCGTGGCCAACGCCCTGCAAGCGGTGGACGACGGCGAGCGCATCTGGGTCGCGCTTCGCGCGGAGGGCGGCCAGGGGGTCCTCGAGGTGCGCGACGAGGGCCCGGGGATCCCGCCCGCGGACCGCGCGCGGGTCTTCGAACCCTTCTTCACCGCGCGCCCCGGCGGCACGGGCCTGGGGCTCTTCGTGTCCTATGGGATCGTCGAGCGCCACGGCGGACGCATCGAGGTGGGGGAGGCCACGGAGGGGGGGGCGGTGTTCCGGGTGCGGATCCCGCTCGCGGCCCCGTCCCCCCGCCCGCCGCCCGGCTGACGCCGGCTGGCCCGGGGCTTGCTGGGCCGGGGGGCGTGGAGTCCGCCCCCGTGCCGAATCCGCTGCCCAGCCCCGCCCCCCTGCGCGAGGACGCGCCCGGCCGCCCGCGCGTGCTCGTCATCGACGACGAGTTCTCCCTGCGCCACGCGCTCGCCCGGGGCCTGCGCCGCGCGGGCTACGAGACCGTCGAGGCCGCCACCGGCCGCGAGGGCGTGGACGCGTTCCTCGGCGGCGGCTTCGACGCGGTGCTGACCGACGTGCGGTTGCCCGACCTCTCGGGCCTGGACATCGCGGCGATCCTGACCGAGATGGACGCCTCGGTCCCGGTGGTCGTGATGACGGGGTACGGCACGCTGGAGACGGCCCTGGAGGCGATGCGCCGCGGGGCCCGGGACTACGTGCAGAAGCCCTTCGTGGTCGAGGACGTGGCCCGCGTGCTCGAACGGGCCATCGCCGAACGCCGCCTGGCCCGCGAGAACCGGCGCCTAAGGGCCCTGGTCGAGCGCCGGCTGGCCCCGGAGGGCTACGCCGCGGTCGAGGCGCAACTCGCGCGGCTGGGGGAGGCCGGCCGCCCGGCCCCCGCGGCCGCGGGCCCCGCCGAGAAGCCCGCCGACCCGGCCGGGACGCCCGCGCCGCTCGAGGAGGCCCGGCGGGCCTTCGAGGTGCGCTACGTGGAGGACCTGCTGGTGCGCACGGCGGGGAACGTGGCGGCCGCGGCGCGCCTGGCGGGAATCAGCCGGCCCAACTTCCACAAGAAGTTGCGCACGCTGGGGGTTGACGCGGCCCGGTTCAAGGAGGCGGCCCGCCGGGGGCGCTCCGCCCACCCCTGACCCGGCCCCCATCCCCCTGACCCCCGGGCGCGGGGGATACGGCTGCCGTCCGCCGTCCGCTACACCGTTACCGCTGGGATACGCCCCGACCGCCGGAGACCCCCGTGCCGAACCTGCGCAACGTCGTCCTCCTGCTCGCCGTCCTGGGGGTCCTCGGCGCCGCCGCCTGGTGGGCCTTCGTCCCCGGGCCGCCGCCCGACGTGGTGCTGTACTGCGGCGTGGACGAGGACCAGAGCCGGGGCATCGCGCGCCGCTTCGAGGAGGCGACCGGCCTCAAGGTGAGTTTCTCCGGCGAGACCGAGGCCTACCGATCGATCGGACTCTCCCGGCGCCTGATCGACGAGCGGGAGCATCCGCGGGCCGACGTGTACTGGTCCAACGAGATCATGCACATGGTGCACCTCAAGCGGCTCGGCCTGCTGGCCCCCCTGCCCCCCGGCATCGCCGAGCGCTTCCCGCCCGAGTGGCGCGACCCCGACGGGACCTACGTGGGCTTCGGCGCGCGGGCGCGGGTGTTCCTGGTCAACACCGCCCTGCTCCCCGACCCCGCGCAGTGGCCCCGCTCCGTGGCCGACCTGCTCGACCCGCGTTGGGAGGCGCTGGGCCTGGCCGCCACGCTCGCCCGGCCCTTGAGCGGCACCACGCTCACCCACGCCGTCACGCTGCTCTCCCAGGACGAGGCCGCCGCGCGGGCCTTCCTCGAGGGCCTGGCCCGCCGCGAGCGCGAGGGCAAGGGCCTGAAGATCGTGGCCAGCAACGGCCAGGTGATGAAACTCGTCAAGGACCCGGAGAACCGGGTCGCGTTCGGCCTCACCGACACCGACGACGCCTGGCTCGCGATCCAGGAGGGCGCGCCCGTGGCCCTCGTGTACCCCGACCAGGACGACGGCCGGCCCGGCACGTTGGTGATCCCCAACACCGCGGCGCTGGTCAAGGGCGGCCCGCACCCCGAGGCGGCACGGCGGCTGCTCGACTGGCTCACGAGCGCGGAGGTCGAGGCGCTCCTGGCCGCGGGGCCGTCCGCGCAGATCCCCCTGCGCGCCGAGGTCGCGCGGCCCGCGGGTCCGCCCGAGCGTCCCAGCGTCTCCTTCCGGGCCTTGGGCGTGCGCGCCATGCGCGTGGACTGGGAGAGGGTGGGCGCGAACCGCGACACCTGGCAGGACTGGCTCACGGCGACCTTCCGGCGCCCGGACTGACGCGGCCGAGCGGCCCCCGCCTTGACTTCGGCCCCCCGGCGGGGAACCTCCGCGCAGGCGTCGGGGCGCCCGGGCCCGGCCGCGCCCGCGCGCCCGACGGCCTGCCCCGCCCCCATCGTCCAGCCCGGTCCAGGACATCGGCCTTTCAAGCCGAAAACATGGGTTCGAATCCCATTGGGGGTACCACCCGCGGCGTCGTGGCGCGGGCGAGCCCCCCGAGGTGCGCGTGACCGCGGCGTCTGCCCGTTCGCTGCTCGTCGTGAACCGCCACGCGGAGCGCTGCGGCGGCGCCGAGGAGGTGGCCCACCGGGTGAACGGCTTCCTGGCCGCGGCCGGCTGGCGGATCACGCTCGCCAGCGCGACGCCGGCGGCCCGCCGGCCCATCGCCGCCGACGAGCGCCTCGTGCTCCCGGCCCTCCTGGCCGACCGCGACCGCTGGGGCTGGGGCGCCCGCCGCGCCGCG
Organism: Planctomycetota bacterium; assembly: GCA_026647295.1. Taxonomy (GTDB): domain Bacteria; phylum Planctomycetota; class PLA2; order PLA2; family JAEUHO01; genus JAPKHB01. The sequence continues at coordinate 11,074 of JAPKHB010000057.1, forward strand.
CGCCGCGAGCGCCGCGCGTTGGTCGGGCGGCGCTTCGCCGCCGCGCTCGTCCACAACCTGGACAACGCCGCGGGGCTCGCGGCCGTGCTGGACCTGGCCCCCACGCTGCGCTGGGTGCACGACTCGCAGCTCACCTGCGCGTCCCACGTGCGCCGGCTTCGCGACGGGCGGATCTGCGAGGCGCGCCTCGGGCCCGAGTGCCTCGCGCTCGCCCGGACCGTGGGCTGCCGGCGGCTCGCGCCGGGCCAGCGGCTGCGCAACCGCCGTCGCGTCGCCCGCCGGCTCGCGCGGCTCGGGCTCGCGCGCCGTTGCGCGCTCCACGTCTGCGCCTCCGACTGGTTGCGCCGCGAGTTGTTGGCCCACGGCTTCGACCCCGCCCGCGTGCGCGTGTTGCACGCCCCGCCGCCGCCCGGGCCCGCCCGCCCGGCGCCCGCCGCCGGGGCGCCGTTCCTCGCCGGCGGCCGCTTCGTGGACGCCAAGGGCCTCGACGTGCTCCTCCACGCGCTTTCGCGCGCGCGGGCGGCGCCCGACGCGCGGGTGGTCCTGGCCGGGGACGGGCCCGAGCGCCCCGCGCTCGAGCGCCTGGCCGCCGCGCTGGGCCTTCGCGCGCGCGTCGAGTTCAGCGGTTGGCTCGGCCAGGAGGCGCTCCAGGAGCGGATCCTGGCGGCGCGCTTCATCGTCGTGCCGTCGGTGTTCGCGGAGCCCTACGCGACGCTGGGCACGGAGGCCCAGGCGCTCGGACGGCCGGTGATCGCCAGCGCGGTGGGCGGGCTCGGCGAGTGGCTCGAGGACGGACGGACCGGCCTGTTCGTCCCCCCGGGCGACGCCGCCGCCCTCGCCCGGGCCCTCGAGCGCCTCTGGCTCGACCCGGACCTGTGCGCGCGGATGGGGGCCGCGGCGCGCGCGCGCTGGGCGGCGCGCCCCGCCGCCGCCGAGGCCTACGGCGCGTTGCTCGGGTGGCTCACCGCGGCGGCCGACGGCGTCACCTGAACCCGGCGAGCCAGAAGCGCACGTAGGGCTCCGCCTCGCCGCCGGCGGCATGCGCCTCGAGCGCGGCCCGCGCCCGGGCGCGCGTCGCCTCGGGCGCGGCCTCGAGGCCCTCGAGGTGCACCAGGGCGCGCACCGCGTCCGCGCGCACGCCCCAGTCGGGGTCCTCGAGCAGGCCCACGAGGACCGGGAGCGTGTCTGCGACCCCCGCCCCTTGCGTGCGCGCGAGCGCGTCGAGGAGCGACCGCCGGGCGCGGGGCGAGAGGTCCTCCGCCCCCAGGTCCGCGCGCCAGGCCGCGCGCAGCGCCTCCGAGCCCCCGGCCAGCAGGTCGACCAGCCGCGTGCGCACGGAGAGCAACGGGTGGTCGAGCAGCCCGCGCACCGCGGGGTAGGCCTCGGCGCCGCGCCCGAGCCAGGGCCCGAGCGCGGCCTGCACGCGCAATTCGTCGGAGCCTGCGGCGAGCCACGCGGCCAGCGTCGCGTCGCCGGCCCGGCTCTTCAGGCGTTCCAGGGTCTGGGCGGCGCGGCGCGCGAGCGTGGGATCCGGGCTTTCGAGCAGGCCGGCGACCGCCGCTTCCAGCGCCGTCTCTCCGAACTCGCCCACCAGCGCGAGCGCCAGCCGCTGGCGGGGCCCGCCGGCCGTGAGCGCGCGCGCGAGCAGCGCGCGCACCGGCTCGGCGTGGCCCGCGGCCGAAAGGCCGCCCAGCACGGCCTGCCAGGCGCGCACCTCGAGGCCCGAGGCGCCCGTGTCCATCACGCGCTCCAGTTCCGCGAGCACGGGGGGCCCGAACGCGACCAGGCGCTCGCGCGCGCGCGGCACGATGCGCCGGTTCTCGCCCACCTCCCAGCGCGTGGCCAGGGCCCACAGCGCGTCGAACGCCGCGCGGGTGAGCGGACCCTCGTACGCGCAGGCCTCGGGCAGCGGCGCCTCGGGCCCGGGCTCGGGCTCGGGCCGGTCGAGCGGGTCGGGCGGCCGGCTGCGCTCGTCCAGGCCCACGCCGACGTCGGTGTGCCGCCACAGGGCGTCGTCGCGCCCGATGCCCAACCAGTGGTCCTCCCCGCCCAGGTCGAGCAGCACGCCGATGCTCCCGAAGCCCCGGGCCGCCCGGCCGGAGTTCAGGCTCCCGCGCCGCCCGGCGTAGGTGTCGTCGCCGGCGCGGTCGACGTGCAGCCCCACGCTGTTGGTCAGCCCGCAGCCGTTGCAGGAGGTCATCCCGAGGTACCGGTCGTCGCCGCCGCGGTCGTGCAGGAGGCTCGCCGCGTAGTCGTGGCTCCCCCCCTGGCCGAGGCCCGAGTGCAGCACGTAGGTGTCGCTTCCGGCCGCGTCCACGAGGCCCCCGACGGCGAGGTGGATGCCGCTCCCCTGGCCGTATTGGGTCATCTCGTAGTGGTCGTTGCCCGCGCCGTCGTACAGCAGGCCGGCCGCGTACCAGTAGCCCACGCCCTGGTTGTACACGTCGCCGAGGTAGCGGTCGTTCCCGTCCAGGTCGATCAGGAGCGCGAGCCCGCCCGCGTAGTCGATCGCGCGTTCGCCGATGGCGAAGCCCTGGCTGAACGACTGGTAGCGGTCGGCGAAGAGCGGCGCGTGCAGGTACACGCCGCCGGCCTGGAACGTGTCGTTGCCGCGGCGGTTGAGGCACAGTGCCACGCCGCGGCAGCGGGCGAAGCCCTGCGCGTTGGCAAACGCCAGGAGCACGTCGTTGTCCAGCAGCCGCGCCTCGACGGGATCCGGGGTCCCCTCGTCGGGCGTCGAGCGGCCGACCGGCTGGACCGCGTCGTCGTCGAAGAGGGCGATGCCGAAGCCCGCGGCGCCCTGGGTGAAGGTCTGGCCTTCGTAGCGGTCGCTGCCGCCGTCGTCGTGGAACAGGGCGATGCCGCAAAGCGCCGCGCCAAGGCTCCCGGGCCCGGCCTCGTAGCGGTCGTCCATCGCGCCCAGGTCGAGCGCCGCCCCCAGCCCCAGCACCGCGGCACCCAGCGTGAGCCCGGTCGCGCCGCAGGCGTAGCGGTCCGCCCCGCCGCGGTCCACGAACACGCCCACCCGCGCCCGCTCCGGGTCGACGCCCGCGCCGAGCCGCGCGTCCAGGTAGTGGTCGTCGCCGGCGGGTTCGATGAGGACTGCGTAGGCCCCCGTGTAGCGGTCGGGACCGGGCGTGCCGAGGGCCACGCGCCCGTGGGGGGTCTCGACCTCGACGGGCCGGTCCGGCGGGAACGCCTCCGGCGGCAGCGCCCGCGCGAGCGCGATCAGCGGTTCCACGTGCAGGACCCAGGCCCGGGCCAGCGCCCCGACGTCCAGGCGCGCCGCCTCGCGGTGTAGCCAGGCCGGGTCCTTGGCCTTCACGTGTTCCGCGAGGCGCCGCGCCTCGGCCTCGGGGTAGGGCGAGGCGTAGACCTCGTGCCAGTCCATCTGCCCCGGAAGGGCCTGGCGCAGCGCCCGCAGCGGGGTCGGATCCTCCGCGGTCCACGCGGCGGGGAGGGCCTGCGCCACGGCGCGGTTGGCCTCGGCGAGCCCCGCCGCAAGTGCGGCGAGCGCCTCCTGCGGGCGCGCCGGGAGGGGCCCCGCCCACCCGGGCGGCGCCGGAAGCGGCGCCTCACCGCCGGGCCGCGCGAGCGTGTGGACCGCGCGCTCGAGCAGGCCCCGGCGCCGGTCGCCCGTGCGCGCGAGCGCCGCCCAGGCGTCGATCTCCGGGGCGATCCGGAGCGGGTCGGCGAGCAGTTCGCGCACCACCGAAAGCGCCGCGTGGCCCTCGGCGACGTCCTTGCGAAAGCCCAGGTCCCGCCGGTCCATGTTCACCGCGTGCAGGGCCCGGTCGAGCGCCTCCAACTCCGCGGCGGTGTAACTCGCCCCCGCGGATTCGTCGCCCGTCGCGCGGCCCGGCGACCCTGCCAGCCAGAGCCACCCCGCCAGCGCGAGCCAGAGCGAAGGGTGCGCCCGCATCGCATGGCCTCCGTGGGCGCCCCGAGGCGCCGACTGCGGCGCCGGCCGTCTCCCGGCGGGTTCCCGGGTGGAGGCGCCGTGCGGAATCGAACCGCAGTACACGGATTTGCAATCCGTTGCCTAGCCACTCGGCCACGGCGCCGGGCGTTCGCCCGGCGCAGTTGAACCGGGGCCGGGGTGGATGGCAAGCCGGTAGCGGGTCCCGGCGGCGGGGAGGGTGCGCGGACCTTCGGCGCCGCCCCGGCCGCTCTCGTGCTAGGAAGAGGGCCGCCGGCCCCGGGGGTCAGTGGCGGAACCGGAAGACGCAGAGGATTTAAAATCCTTCGAGGGGCTTCCCTCGTGTGGGTTCGAGTCCCACCTGACCCACCCCCCATCGGGGGCGGGGCTCGCGGGCGCCGCCGACCCT
>JAPKHB010000570.1 GCA_026647295.1 Planctomycetota bacterium
GGTGGCGCCGCTCCTCGGGGCCCTGCGGCACACGCTCGACTCGTTCGTCGAGATCGGGCTCGGCTACCTCAGCCTCGACCGGCCGTCGGGCACGCTGTCGGAGGGCGAGGCGCAGCGCACCAAGATGATCCGCCACCTCGGCTCGGCGCTCACCGACGTCACCTACGTCGAGATGAAGAAGCCCGGCTTCGCGTTCCGCGCCGGCGATTCGGTCGGTGAGGTCGAGAGCGTCAAGACCACGAGCGATGTCTACTGCGCGTGCGCGGGCGAGGTGGTCGAGACCAACTCCGCCGTCGCGGAGGACCCGAGCCTGCTGAACAGCGACCCCTACGGCGCGGGATGGCTCGTGAAGATCAGGATCAAGGACGCGGCGGGGCTGGACGGGCTGATGGACGCGGCCGCCTACGACGCCAAGTACGGCACGTGAGCCGCGAACGATCCAACGACGAGCGGCGCGGGCCGGGGGCGGGACACGCATGATCCGGTGCTGCCGCTGAAGGAAGGCGCAAGTCTCAAGCTGTCGGAACTCGACGAAGCCAACGGCTTTGCCGACAACGGCGAGACAACCCTCACCTGCCGCGGCAAGGACGCCATTGACTGGGAGGGCAAGTCGTTGCCCTGCTGGAAGTTCGAACTGAGCAACAGCAAGGTGAACACCCGGCGCATGACCATCTGGGTCAGCGCGGCGAGGGAAATCGTCAAGGTGGACTGGGGGGGAGGCGTGTTCCAGGTGTTGAGCCCGAAATCAACGAAGGACCTGTACAAGCCCAGGTAGGCGGGATTTGGACC
>JAPKHB010000571.1 GCA_026647295.1 Planctomycetota bacterium
GGCGTAAAAGCGTTTGTTACCGTTAGAGTACTTGTAGAAGTTGGAGTTGCCGTGCGAAAAACGTCGCCGAGATTTTGCGATTCTGCAAAAGCATAAGCAAGTGCGATAAAAATCATTATCAAGATGGCAACCAAAATATTCCGTTTCATCTTTTAGCCAATTTTATATACCAGTTGCTAATTTTTAGTACGAATTTTTTGATTTGCTTGTATTTCAGATTTGCTTATTGAGACTAGGTTTTCCACATAAGCAGAAAAACTTCCTTCGTAAAAATCTTTTATTGCGTCCCAATGCAACCAGAGATTATGTTCTTTTACAAAACTCTCAAATGACCTTTGCCATGACAGGTAATTTTCTTCTGCAATAAGGCGTTTCTCCCATTGATAAAAAATATGCTCTTGTAGCGTCATCGAATGGAACAACAAAAACATATATCGAGTTTTGTCTACTTCGTCCAATTTGCTGAATTGCTTTGAGCCTTTTAGCCAGACTTCCGCTAATTTTCGGTCTTGCGCTAATAATAGATTGAATGGGGATGACAAACTGACAAGTGATTGAATATTTGTGGCTTTTGCGAGTTTTGTACTTTGGCGAATTTGTAGCCCAATAAAAATTAGAGATGCAATAACGGCAACCGCTTCAAAAATCGTGGCTATATTTGCGGCTTGCTCCAGATTCATAATCAAGTCTCTCTATCGCAAGTTTTTATATCTCGCTTCGGGGGATGTCGACGTCCAGGCCGCGCAGGTTGTGCTCGCGGGCGCCGCGCACGCGGATCTCGGCGGCG
>JAPKHB010000572.1 GCA_026647295.1 Planctomycetota bacterium
CGCGAGCAACCAGAAGGATAGCGATCCCAAAGGACCATTTTGATGCACAGGATTCTTGAACCCAAACTCATTGCCATTTTTCGTGAAGGCTATACCAAGAAGCAATTCTCAGCGGACGTGGTTGCCGGCGTCATCGTCGGCATTGTGGCTTTGCCACTGGCGATTGCCTTCGCCATCGCCTCCGGCGTAAAACCGGAGCAGGGCCTCTACACCGCGGTGGTGGCGGGCTTCATCATTGCCGCCTTGGGCGGCAGCCGCGCGCAGGTCAGCGGCCCCACCGGCGCGTTCGTTGTGATCGTTTATGGCATCGTGCACGAGCATGGCTACGCAGGCTTGGCGGTTGCCACCATGCTCGCCGGCCTCTTTCTGATCATCATGGGCGCGATGCGGATGGGCGTGCTGCTCAAGTTCATTCCGTATCCCGTGACGGTCGGTTTCACCAGCGGCATCGCGTTGATCATTTTCTCCTCGCAGACCCGCGATTTCCTAGGCTTGCAGATCGCCAGCGTGCCGGCTGATTTCGTCGAGAAGTGGGCCGCCTACTTCGCCAACCTGCACACGTTCAGCCCGCACGCGCTCGGCGTGGGCCTGCTGGCGCTGGCGCTCATCGTCTTGTGGCCGCGGGTGACGCATCGCATTCCCGGTTCGTTTGTCGCCCTGCTCGTGATGACGGCCATCGTTCATCTTTTTGACGTGCCGGTGGAGACCATCGGCAGCCGGTTCGGCGAGGTGCCCAACCATCTGCCGGCACCGCGCATGCCGGACATCAGTTGGAAGATTAC
>JAPKHB010000573.1 GCA_026647295.1 Planctomycetota bacterium
CGATGCTGGACTTTGACGCGGCGCGGCTGCATGCCGTGGAATTGGTGCCGTTCAAAGCCGCGATCAAAGCCGGCGTGAAAGCCGCCATGACCGCACACATTGCCTTGCCCAAGATCGATGCCACCTGCCGGCCCGCGACGCTTTCGCAACCAATTGTGACCGGCCTGCTCCGGGAAGAGTTGGGATTTCAGGGACTGGTGGTCACCGACGCGCTGACCATGCAGGGCATCGCCGATTACTACTCCACCGAGGAAGCAGCTCTGCTCGCCGCGCAGGCGGGTGTGGATGCGCTCCTGATTCCGGCGGACATTGCCGCCGCCCACCGCCGGCTGGTGCAGGCCGTGCAACAGGGCGAATTGCCCCTGGCGCGGGTCGAAAGTGCAGCGCGCAGAGTGCTTGCCGCCAAAGCCGGCTTGGGTTTGCATCTGCAGCGCACGGTCGCCATCGAAAATCTGGCTGAAGTCGTACAAACCAGCGCCGCGCGGCAACTCGCGGAGCAAGCAGCGAGTGCCGCGATTACTTTGCTGGAGGATGACGGCCGGCTTTTGCCGCTGGGCAGTTCCCCGGCACTCAAGCTGGCGGTGGGTATGGTGTCCAACTCAGCACTTGCCACTGAAGGCGAGTATCTGAGCAGCACCTTGGCAGCGGCCGGCCACTCGGTGGAGGCCTTTCGCCTGTCCGCTGAAATGAACGAAACAACGCTGGCGCAGGCACTCGCCGGATGCCGGCAGGCAGATGTCGTGCTCTTTGCAGCATTCCTCACCATGGGGGCCTGGAAGGG
>JAPKHB010000574.1 GCA_026647295.1 Planctomycetota bacterium
CACGCATCCACGTGGAACCGCACCTCCATCGCGTAGCGGCGGTAGGCCCGGTTGATCTCGCCCCAGGCGCCCGCGCCGCGCGAGACGGCGGTCTTCTCGTTGTCCACACGCACCGTCGCCGGTACGCCGTCGAGCCTGCGAAAGCACTCGTTGTGCGCATGCTGCCACGCCAACTGGTCCTTCGACGTCGTCCACACCAGCGCATCCATGCGCGAGTGCGAAAGTTGCATCGAGAACGAGAGCAGGTCGCGCCGCTCTCCCCCAATCCACACACCGGGCCAGTGGCCCCAGTCGCCCTGCGCCTGTGCTCCCGGCGGCGTCTCTACGCGCCGGCGGGCGCGCCGCGCCGGCCGCGGGAACTCCCGGCTCCAGTACCGCTGCACGGCGCGGGCGCTGCCCTCAAAGCCGTGCTCAGCGCAGAGCCAGGCGTGGAGCTCCAGCAGGTTCACCGGCCCGTCGCCCAGCGCCTCGCGCCAGGCCACCACCGCCTCGTGGAACGGACGCACGACGCTCGCCTGCCGCCGCCTCCCGTCCTCGGCTCCCGCCTCGCGGCGTCGGAGGTGGTAGCGCACCGCCCCCTCCGAGACCTCCAGCGTCCGGGCGATCTGCCGCTGCGGCATGCCCCTTCGGGCCAGCTCGACGATCGTCACGCGGGCCTCCTCGTGCAGCTTCCCAGCCATCGCCGTCCGCCTCCCAGGGAGGCGGAGGATCGTGCCCCACCTCGCGGGCGGGTGCGTAGGACTGGGTGTCGCGCTACGGTCAGGCTGCCCTGGCGTCCTTC
>JAPKHB010000575.1 GCA_026647295.1 Planctomycetota bacterium
CAACTTTCTGCATGAATGCGGCTTCATGGGCTGAGCCGCCGCTTCATTCGTGGCACCTTTGCGATTGTGGGATTCGGATTGCGGCAAGCACGGCGGCAAAACCTGCCCGGCTTGCCAGTCACTCAACAGATCCAGATGATTTGAGGCCGCCATTATGCACCCTTTGCACTCGCATCCCGCTTCAACCACCACGCTTGCTCCCGCTGCTTCCACCTTTTGGCAATCCGCCGCCCCGGCGCCGGAGCAGGCACTATCGCTCGGCGCCCTCTGCGATGCGCTGCCGGAAGCCGTCTGCTGTGTCGACGAAGATCTGATTGTGCGGCATTGGAATCACGCCATGGCGCGGCTGGTGGGAGTGACGCGCAAGCAAGCGCTACAGAAGCCGGTGTTCTCGCTGGTGCCGAGCAGTTTCGAGCAGGGTTTGCGGGGGGAGTTGCAGCGCTTGTTTGAAAGCGCGCACAGTGACCGGGAGGAAAACGCGAAGTCGCCGCTGCAACTGCAGGGCGAATTTCAACAGTGCCACGGCAACGGTCCGAGCTTCACCTTCCGCTATCATCTCAGCGCGCTGCCGGCGGCGGGCGGGCAGCGCCTGGCCATGCTGGCGTTGAGTGAAATACCCCAGGGCCGGATTCTGCGCAAGCAGCATCAACTGCTCGAACAGCTTCTGCTGCTGGGCAAGCTCAACACCAGCGTGGCGCACGAGCTGGCGGGCGCGCTCGACGTGATCTGCCACCGCCTCGATGACATCCTGGGGATGGCGACGCAGAGCGGTAATC
>JAPKHB010000576.1 GCA_026647295.1 Planctomycetota bacterium
CACGAGATCGCCAATGAACCAGGATTCCAACTCCTCGATGACGATGCGGTTCAAAACGAAAAACTGACCGTTGGCGGTAGGCGATGATTTGGTCGTCAGTCGAGCTTCACGGGCCAGTTGTTCCAATCGGCGCTTGAGTGTCTCACAGTCGTCGTGATCGCGATCCACCAGCACCACCACGCGCAAGTCTTCGCCTTGGTCGAGGCGTTGACGATAACCAGCCAGGCGATGGGGAAGCACGTTCAATAGTTTGTATTTGCTGCCAAGATTGATGAGCTTCCAGCGGGCACGCTGTCCGATCAGTCTTGGCAACAGATGTCTTAGCATCTCTTCGGCCGATGGTTCTTCGACCAGAAAATCAACTTGCCTCACCCCTCATCTCCCATCGTGAGCGGATCGCCAACCTCGAAATGGCCTTCCATCCACAGTTCCCCCAATGTGGCCTTTTGTTCTATAAATGCCGCGATGCCGGGCATGTCGTCAACCCGGCGTACCCGACTATAACCGTCTGCGCCGCGATACAACACCCACACTTCCGCGGGACGCAGGGGATTGATGAAAAACGGTGAGTGGGTGGTAATGATCAACTGAGTGCGATCCGCCGCCTGCTGGCACTCCTCAGCCAGTTCCGGCAGCAAGCGAGGATGCAGATAGTTCTCCGGCTCCTCGATGCCAATGAGTTGGGGCGGATCGGGATCATAAAGGACAGTCAAATAAGCCAGCAGCTTGAGCGTGCCGTCGGAGGCAAAACGCGACTGCACGGGAGTGGAGAAT
>JAPKHB010000577.1 GCA_026647295.1 Planctomycetota bacterium
TGTCGTCGAACTCGCGAAACACCGCACCGTAGGTTTTGCCGATGACGTTGACCAGCACGTTCATGCGGCCGCGGTGCGCCATGCCCATCACCACTTCCTCCACGCCGTGCTGCAGGGCGCGCTCCAGCAGCGCGTCGAGCATCGGAATCAACGACTCCGCGCCTTCCAAGCTGAAGCGCTTGTGGCCGACGTACTTGGTGTGCAGGAAGCGCTCGAAGGCCTCCGCGGAGTTCAGCTTATCGAGGATACGGCGCTTCGCCGTGGCGTCCAGCCAGTCGCGGCGCTTGCTGCCCTCCACGCGCTCTTGCACCCACGCCTTCTGCTCCGGCTCCTGAATGTGCATGTATTCGATGCCGATGGTGTGGCAATAGGCATCACGCAGGATGTCGAGAATCTCGCGCAAGGTGGCCCGCTGCCGGCCGCCCAATCCGTCAGTGATGAACTCCCGGTCATAATCCCACAAACTCAGGCGGTAACGCGCCGGATCGAGCTCAAGATGGGATTGGGCTTCGGCGCTGAGCGGATTCAAATTGGCGAGCAGGTGGCCGCGCACGCGATAAATGTTGATCAGTTGAATGACGCGCGCTTCCTTCTCGACCATGCCGTCGTCCGCCAGGCTGCCGTCGAAGGAGGGATTGCGGTCACGATCCAGGCGCACGGGATGATAAGGAATGTGCAGGCTCGCGAAGATCTCGTCATAGAAATTCTCCTCCCCCAGCAAAAGCTGATGCAGTTTTTGCAGAAAAAGTCCGCTCTCCGCGCCTTGAAT
>JAPKHB010000578.1 GCA_026647295.1 Planctomycetota bacterium
AAAACGATCGCACGCTCACCTGCCGCGTCTATGATACCGGCACGATTCCGGAGTTTGAGATTCATGGTTGAGAGGAGCGCATGAGAATTATTGGCATGTTTGCAGCATTACTGGCCATCGCGGTGGCAGCGAGCGCCCAAACCAAAGCGGTTGCCAAAGCCGAGTATCTGGCCTATGCCGTGCCGGCGGCAGAAGAAGGCTGGCGCAATGTCGCGAGTGAGGCCGCGCGTTGGCGTCAGAACATCGACACCAACAACGTCTTTGGTTACCTGCCGCCCAACAATGAAGTCTATCTCGCAGCGTTGTGCGCCAATCTCTTCGAGTTGACGCGCGACCAGAAGTATCTCGAGCGCAGCCGCTCGCTGTTGCGCAACTATGGCGAGCACAAGCAGGCCTATCCCGCCAATTACTACAAGACCCAGGCCCAGTTTGCCCGCGGCTTGCCGGCGCTGCCGAATATCTTTACGTTCAGCAAATATGTGCATGCTTACGCCGTGCTCAAGCAACACGCGCGGCTGAGCGCAAGTGAGCGCGCCACCATCGAAAACAACATCGCGGAGAGTGCCGACTATTTTGTCGATTTTCAGGAATGGGGCGCGATGAACCGCGCCATGCTGCGGGCGGAGGGACTGCTGTACGCGGCCAAAGTCCTGCCGCAGCATCCGCGGCAACCGCATTGGGCGACCATGGGCAATGCCATTGCCAATGACAATTGGGGCCAGTGGGAAATCGAAGATGCCACCGGTTATCACGCCGTCTGGCTCTATT
>JAPKHB010000579.1 GCA_026647295.1 Planctomycetota bacterium
GGGCATCGCCAGGCTGGCGAAGGTGATATTCCGCGGCAGAGTGGTTTCATCAACCGCGAGTTGCCAGGCATTGACATTTTCAGCGGAGGCATAGAGGCGGTAACCGCGCAAATCAACCTCGCTGTTGGCGAGCCAGCGCGCCACGGGCGTCGCCGGTTGGGTGATCGACAACAAGAGGGGACGCGCGGGCGCGAGCAAATCCTTTTTTGAAATCTGCACCGGCACATAGGCATTGCCGGCATTGCCATACGTGTCTTCGGCAAAGACGTGCAGCGTGTAATTGCCGGGCAGCAGGGTTTCTGTGTCCCAGTAAGCACGGCCGTTGGCGGTGTTGCTGACGTAGTAGACGTGCATGCTGGTGGAAGAATAGGACGGATGAAACGTGTAATGCACGTCGCCGGAAGGCTTGCGATCAAATTGGAAACGCACGCCGTTGGTGGGCGGCAGATAAACGACCGAATCGCGATTGGCGGTAAGAACGCGATAGCCGACTTTGTAGGCGCCGTTGTTGAGCACGGAACTCGAGCTGCCGGGCGGGCCGTTGCGTTCGGAGAGGTGGGCCACGATATCCACGCGGCTGCTGACGATGCCGCCGGTGAATTCCGAGTTGGTGCCGGTGAGAAAGAGCTTGACGAAATTGATCACCGGCGCCCAGGTGTCAACGTAGGGCGCCAGGCCCGTGCTTATGCGCAGGGCGTTTACTTCGCTGCCCACCTGTCCCTCGGTCAAGTGTACATGCCCCAGGCCGTCGAGAATGGTGCCGAGCAC
>JAPKHB010000058.1 GCA_026647295.1 Planctomycetota bacterium
GGTGTCGCGCCACGAGCGGCGCGCCTGGGCGAGCGCGGCCGCCAGGGCCGGCGCCGGGATCTGCGGGACGAGCGCTTCGAGGTGGGCCCCGGCCGGTCCGTCCAGGGCCCGGGCAAGCGCCAGGTGCGCCGCCGGCGTCCCGATCCGCAGCAGGCCGCAGCCAGCGCCCACGGCGGTCGCGGGCACCGGTTCGTGGACCCGGTCGGAGAGCCAGCCGGTGAAGACGGCGAGGCCGGCCGCGGCGCCCAGGTGCCGGGCCGTGGGGTGCCCGCGCTCGGCCAGACGCAGGAGCCGCACCTGGACCGTGGACGGAGCGGCCCGCAGCGCCGCGCACAGCGTCTCCTCGTCCGGTCGTTCCGGCGGCAGCGCCTCCAACCAGGACGCCAGCCGTTCGGCCCCGGCCAGCGCGAGCGCCTCGCGGGCAGCCTCCGCGCAGCCCCGCGCCTGCACCTTGAGCAGGGCCCGGAGCGCCACCTCGGTCCGCCCGCCCCGGCCCTGGGCGCCGAGGGCCCGGGCGAGCGCCGGGCCGGGGCAGGCCTGGGCGCCCGCCAGCGCCTCGAGTTGCTTGAGGCCGTGGGGGCCGGCGTCGCGTCCGAGCGCGGCGAGCGCCGCCGCCGCGGCGCGCGGGCCCAAGGCCAGCGCCGCCAGGCGCTCCGCCTCGACGGCGGCGAGCGGAAGGCCCCGGCCGAAGAGCCACGCCAGTTCGGCGGCCGTGCCCTGGCCGGCCTCGATCCGCGCAAGGAGCGCGGCGCGCGCGGCGTGTCCGCCGAGTTCCACCTGCCGGCGCGCCAGGACGTCTCCGGCGGCGGCCCGCTCGAGCCGGGCGGCCCACGGGTCGCGGCGGGGAGCCTCGGCCGTCCGGGGCGGCGCGCCCAGGGGCAGCCAGGCCAGCGCCAGCAGCGCGGCCGCGGCGGCGAGCCGACCCAGGGCCCGGCGGAGCGGCCGGCTCCGCACCCTCCGGCTCCCGTGGCGGGCCCGGAGCAGCGCCAGCCGCGCCAGGACCCGTTCGGTGGCGCCGGCGGCCGCGGCGGGGTCCGGGTCGCCATCCCGCACGGCGCCCAGCGCCCCGTCGAGCGCCGCCGCCCAGGTCTCGCCGCGCCACGGGGCGTTCATGCCTCCTCCAGGAGGCGGGCGAGCGCCCGGCGGGCGTGGTGCAGGTTCGACTTCACGGTGCGGTAGCGCATCCCCAGCACCTCGGCGACCTCGGCCAGGTCCAGCCCTTCCCACGCGTGCAGGAGCAGCACCAGGCGCTGGCGCTCCGGCAGCCGCTCGATCGCGCCGCGCACCTGCGCGAGGCGTTCGCGCTCGGCGAGGGCCTGCCCCGGGCGGGGCACCGGCCGGGGCCGTGCCCGCCGCTCGAGCGCCGCCTCATGGCGCCGACGGCGCGCCTGGGCGCGGTAGCGGTCGGCGACGACGCGGCACAGGATCCGGTGCACCCAGGTGGCAAAGGCGGCGCTGCCCGCGTAGCTGTGCCGGTGCACGAAGGCCCGGTACAGCGCCTCGGCCACCGCCTCCTCGGCCGCGAAGCCCTGGCCGAGCCAGCGCCGCGCCGTGCCCAGGAGTCGGGGCATCGCGGCGCGCGCCTGGGCGTCGAAGGCGTCGGACTCCCCCGCGCCGGGCACGGCTGTACCGGCGTCCGCATGCGCGACCGGGCGGGGCTGGGGGACCGGGTTCACGGCGAAGGGCTCCGGCGGAATCACCACGGGTTGGACGCGTGCCTGGCCGCCCAGGTCCAAACGGCCACAGGGGCAGGAAGTCGCGCCCGGCGCGGGGGGCGGCTACCCTCGCCGGGCCGTGAGTGCGACCGCCACATCCCCCTCGCTCGCCCCCATCCGTTTCGAGACCGATCCCGGGCGCTACAAGCACTGGGTGTTCGAGGTGGCGGGGCCGATCGCCCGGCTGGGCATGTGCGTCCAGGAGGGCGAGGGGCTTCGGGACGGCTACCAGCTCAAATTGAACTCCTACGACCTTGGGGTGGACATCGAACTCGCCGACGCCATCCGCCGCCTGCGCTTCGAGCACCCGGGCGTGCGCGTCCTCGTGCTGGACAGCCGCATCCCGCGCGTCTTCTGCGCCGGCGCGAACATCCACATGCTCGGCTCGTCCTCGCACGCCTTCAAGGTCAACTTCTGCAAGTTCACGAACGAGACGCGCCTGTACCTCGAGGACATGGCCCGCGAGACCGGCATCCACACCCTGGCGGCCCTGGGCGGGACCTGCGCGGGGGGCGGCTACGAACTGGCCCTGGCCTGCGACGAGATCCTCCTGCAGGACGACGGCAACACGGCCGTCTCGCTCCCCGAGGTCCCGCTCCTGGGGGTGCTGCCCGGCACCGGGGGCCTCACCCGGCTGGTCGACAAGCGCAAGGTGCGCCGGGACCTGGCGGACGTGTTCTCGACCGTGGCCGAGGGGGTCAAGGGCCGGCGGGCGCAGGAGTGGAACCTGGTGGACCAGGTGATCCCGTCGAGCCGCTTCCAGCAGGCGGTCGAGGAGCGGGCCCGGGCCTTCGCCGAGGTGACGGGGGTGCGGGGCCGCGACGCCCAGGACGCCCCCGTCGTGCTCGAAGGGCTCGGGGGGGCGTACGACGACGGCGGCGTCAGGCACCGCTTCGTCACGCTCGAGGTCGACGCGCCGGCGCGCACGGCGACGCTGGTGGTTCGAGGCCCCCAGGGTCCGCCGCCGCCCGACCCCGCGGCGGCCCGCGCCGGCGCCCAGGACCTGTGGCTGCTGCGGGCCGCACGCGAACTGGACGACGTCCTGCTCGACCTGCGCTTCAACCGGCCCGAGATCGGCACCGTGTTGCTGCGCACCGAAGGGGACGCGGCGCTGGTGGGCGCCCACGACCGCTTCCTCGAGGCCCACCAGGAGGACGACTGGTTCGTCTTCGAGGTGGCCATGGCGTGGAAGCGCGTGCTCAAGCGCCTGGACCTGACCGCGCGCAGCATGTTCGCCCTCATCGAGCCGGGGTCGTGCTTCGCGGGCACGCTCTTCGAACTCGCGCTGGCCGCGGACCGTTCCTACATGCTCGACGACCCCGAACGGCCGTGCACGGTGGCGCTCGCCGGGCTCAACCGCGGGACCTACCCCATGTCCAACGGGCTCTCCCGCCTACAGACGCGGTTCCTGGGCGACCCGGAGCGGCTCGAGGCGGCGCTGGGCCTTTCGGGTCCGATCGCGCCGGCCGAGGCCCTCGAGGCCGGGTTGGTCACGCTGGCGCCCGACGACATCGACTGGGAAGACGAGGTCCGCCTGGCCATCGAAGAGCGCGCGAGCCTGTCGCCCGACGCGCTGACCGGCATGGAGGCGAACCTGCGCTTTGCCGGCCCCGAGACGCTCGAGACCAAGATCTTCGGGCGCTTGAGCGCCTGGCAGAACTGGATCTTCCAGCGCCCCAACGCGGTCGGCGAGCAGGGCGCGCTCACGCTGTACGGGCGGCCCGAACGGCCCGTGTTCGACTGGAGGAGGACCTGATGGCCAAGGTCGATCTCGCCGCCCGCATCCCGAACAACGTCGACTTGAGCAGCGACCGGCGCCTGCAGCGGGCCCTGGAAGACTGGCAGCCCCGCTTCTTCGACTGGTGGATGGAGATGGGGCCGGAGGGCTTCCAGGCGGACCAGGTCTACCTGCGCACGGCGATCGACGTGGGCCGGGACGGCTGGGCGCACTTCGACCACGTGCGGATGCCGGAGTACCGCTGGGGGATCTTCCTGGCGCCCGCCGAGGAGGGGCGCGTGATCCCCTGCGGCGACCACTTCGGCCAGCCGGCCTGGCAGAAGGTGCCCGGCGAGTACCGCAACATGCTGCGGCGCATCATCGTGACGCAGGCCGACACCGAGCCCGCCAGCGTCGAGCAGCAGCGGCTCCTCGGCCAGACGGCCCCGAGCCTGTACGACCTGCGCAACCTCTTCCAGGTCAACGTGGAGGAGGGACGGCACCTGTGGGCGATGGTGTACCTGCTCCACACCTACTTCGGCCGCGACGGCCGGGAGGAGGCCGAGGACCTGCTGCGGCGGCGCTCGGGCAACCCGGATTCGCCGCGGATCCTGGGCACGTTCAACGAGCCGGTGGAGGACTGGCTCTCCTTCTTCATGTTCACCACCTTCACGGATCGTGACGGGAAGTTCCAGTTGCTGGCGCTGGCCGAGTCGGGCTTCGACCCGCTCTCCCGCACGACCCGCTTCATGCTCACGGAGGAGGCCCACCACATGTTCGTCGGCGAGACCGGCGTGGGCCGGGTGATCGAGCGCACCGCCGACCTGATGAACGAGCTCAAGACGGAGGACCCGGACGCCATCCGGGCCCACGGGGGCATCGACCTGCCGACGATCCAGCGCTACCTCAACCGCTGGTTCTCCTCTTCGATCAACCTCTTCGGGGGCGAGCAGTCCTCCAACGCGGCCCACTACTTTGCGGCGGGCCTCAAGGGCCGCTACAAGGAGTTGGAGCGCTTCGAGGACCACGTCGCCCTGGACGCCGCCTATGAGTTGCCGACGGTGGTCGGGGACGAGGTGCGCCGCGAGCAGATTCCGCTGCGCAACGCGATGAACGAGATCCTGCGCGACGACTACGTGGGCGACTGCGAGTTCGTCGTGGACCGGTGGAACCGGACGCTGGAGAAGGCCGGGCGGCCGGAGCGGCTCACCCTCCCCCACCGCCGCTTCAACCGCGACATGGGCATCTACAGCGGGCGCCCATTCGACCCCGAGGGCCGGCCGATCGCCCCGGAGGTCTGGGAGGCCCAGCGCGACCGCTGGCTGCCCACCCGCGCGGACGTGGACTTCGTGCGCTCCTTGATGCAGCCCGAGTTGCGGGTGGGCCGCATCGCGGGGTGGATCGCCCCGCCCCGCAAGGGGATCAACGGCAACGACTTCGCCTGGGAGTACGTGCGCTTCGACAAGTCCAGCGCGGGCGTGAAACTCGGGGCGGAGCCCTCACGCACCGGGTGAGGGCGGCCCGGCCTCGGGGTGCCGGGCGCGCAGGTGGTCGTACGAGTAGATCCCGGAGTCGTGGCCGTCGCTCAAGACGAGCTTGAGCGCGTAGGTTCCCACCGGGTCCACGTGCGTCACGCGCACGTCCTTCACCCGCTCGAACTCCACGGGCGGGACCTCGCCGGGCACGTGCCCCGTGCAGGCAGCGCAGGGGCAGATCCAGCGCAGGTAGGCTCCGCCGTAGCGCGACACGAGTCCGTCCGCCCAGCGGATGGTCAGCGTGTTGGCCCGCACGTCCAGGGTGACGGCGACGGGCGTGGCCACGTCCATGGTCAGCGCCCGATCGTGAGGCGAAGGAAGGCCCACTCGTCCACCAGCTCGTCGATCGCCCGGGTCAGGTTGGCCGCGCCGTGTCCGCCCTTGCGGTCGATGCGCAACAGGATGGGACCGCCGCCGGCGGCGGCGGCCTGCCAGCGGGCCGCCATCTTGCGCGCGTGGAAGGCGTTCACCCGCCCGTCGAACAGGCCCGCGGTGAGCAGCACGGCGGGGTAGCACACGCCCTCGGGGGCGTTGTGGTAGGGCGAGTAGGGGCGGATCCAGGCAAACTCCTCGGCCTGGTCGGGGTCCCCGTACTCCCGCGTCCAGGAACGGGCGTACTTGAAGCGGTGGAAGCGCAGCATGTCGGTGAGGGGCACGCCGCAGATGGCGGCGCGGCACAGGTCCGGCCGCTGGTTGACCACCGCCGCCACGAGGAGCCCGCCGTTGCTGCCGCCCTGGATGGCCAGTCGCTCGCGGCGGGCGCGGCCACTGGTCACGAGGCCATCGGCCACGGCGATCAGGTCGTCGAAGCAGTTCTGCTTGTGGGCGCGACTGCCCTGCTCGTGCCAGCGCTCGCCGAACTCGTCGCCGCCGCGCAGGCACGCCACCACCCATACGCCCCCGCCCTCCACCCAGAGGCCCCGCGCGCGGGAGAAGGCCGGGTAGAGGCCCACCCGGAAGCCTCCGTACCCGTAGAGCACCGTGGGCGCGCTCCCGTCCAGCGGCGTGTCGCGCCGGCGCAGCACGAAGGCCGGGATCCGCGTCCCGTCCCGGGAGGCAAAGGCCAAACGCTCGGAGACCAGGTCGTCCACGGCGACCCGGGTCGGCAGGCGCAGGACGGCCTCGGGCTCCGCGCCCGGCGTGGCCAGGTCGGCCCGGTAGTGGGTCGGGGGAACGCTGTAGGACTCAAAGGCGAAGCGCACCTCGCTGCTCCCGGGGCGCAGCGCCACGTCCTGCACCGTGCCCGGCCCGGGGAGCGGGATGCGGGCGGCCCCCGCCTCGTGCAGGCGGACCACGACGAGTTCGGACACCACGTCCTGGCGCGCGTGGACGAGCAGGAAGCGGTCGCCCACGACCCAGGCGTCCTGGACCACCGCGTCCGGGGCCAGCCCGAGGTCCACCGGTTGCCAGGAGCCCGCGGTGCCGTCGGGCCGGCGTTCGGCCAGGTAGACGCGGCGGTTGGGCTCGAGGTGGTTGGAGGAGACCACGAAGAAGTCGCCGGCCCGGTCGACGTAGGTCTGGTCCCTCGCGCCGAGCACCAGCGGCGTCAGGCCGAGACGCTCGCCGTCCCACGTGGCCGCAAACGTCTCCACGCTCTCGTCCTTGAGCGTGCGGGCCAGGAAGAGGTGGCGCTGATCGCTCGAGCGATACATCCAGGGGAACTCGAGCAGTTCGCGGCCCGCGCCATACACGGGCGGATCGTCCAGCACCCCCGTGCCCAGGCGGTGGTAGCGCACGCGCCGGTGGTGCTCCTGTTCGCCCTCGGGCACCAGCGCGGGGTCCGGCAGCGGCGTATAGAAGAAGCCGAGGCTGTCGTCGCTCCAGGCGAGGAACGAGAACTTGGCGCGCGGGATGCGCTCCGGGAGCTCCTGGCCCTGCGCGAGGTCCAGGACGTGGATGACCGCCTCCTCGGAGCCCTTCTCGTCGCGGGCGTAGGCGAGGTAGCGCCCGTCGGGCGACGGCGCCCAGCGCAGGAGCCGGTCGGTGGCCTCCGTGCTCCAGGCGTTGGGGTCCAGCACGACCCGCGGCTCGCCCCCGGGGTCGGTGGCGTAGAGGACCGCGTGTTCCTGCCCGCTCGCGCGGAAGGTATGCCAACGTCGCCCGCCCTCGTGGCGGGGCAGCGAGGGCATGCCCCCCAGGGCGAACTCGGCCGCGAGGCGGGCCTGGTCTTCGGCGCGGCCGGGGACGGCGTCGAGCACGCGGCGCAGCACGGCGTGCTGGGCCTCGTCCCAGGCCTTCACCTCGGGATCGTCGTCCGGCTCGAGCCAGCGGTAGGGGTCGGCCACCGGGACGCCGTGCATCACGTCGGCGGCGTCCACCGTCCGCGTCGGCGGGTAGGCGGGGGTAGGGCGGGCCTCCTCCCCGGCCACGCCCGGGCGCGGGCCGCCGAGCAGGCTGCCCACCAGCGCCCACGCAAGCAGGCGGGCAGGGCGCAGGGGAAAGGCGAATCCAGCCGGGCTCATCGGGATCCTCCGTCGGGTCCCAGAGCCTACCGTCGGCCCGGCGCGCGGCCCCGGTAGGTTGGAGCCATGCCCGAGCGTCCGCCCGCGCCCGCGCCGCTGCCGCCGGCCCGCTGGCCGACGCCCGCCGAGGCGGCCCGGGCGCTGCTCTTCACGCCGCGGGCCCTGGGGCCCCGCGAGGCGCGCGAGCGCACCTGGGTGCCGGCGATGGTCCCGTGGCGCGCGACGGAGGACGGCTTCGTCACCGAGCGCAACCTGGCCTGGTACGCGCGCTTTGCCAACGGCCGGCCGGGAGTGCTCGTGGCCGAGGCGACGGGCATCCGCGACGTGCGCAGCGGCCCGCTCTTGCGCGTGAGCCATGACCGCTTCGTTCCGGGCCTGGCCCGGCTGGTGGACGCCGTGCGGGAAGGCAGCGGCGGCAAGACCCTGTTCCTCCTCCAGATCCTGGACTTCCTGGCGGTGCGCCGCCGCCCGGATCCGGCCCGCTACTTCGGGCGCTATTTGGAGGTGGCTCCCGCCCACCGCGAACGGCTGGCCACCCACACGAGCGATCCCGCCTGGGGGGAAGCGCCGGAGCCGGCCGTGCGGGCCGCGTTGCTGGAGGCGGGCCCGCAGGCCTGGCCGCGGCTCCTGGAACCCCGCGAGCTGGAGGCCCTCCTGTACGGGGCTCGGGAGCGCGTGACGGACGTGCACCTGCCCCACGTGCGCGACCTGCCCCGGCGCCTCCCCGAACTCTTCGCCGCGGCCGCCCGGCGCGCGGTCCAGGCGGGCTTTGATGGCGTGGAACTCCACTTCGCCCATGCGTACACCCTGGCCTCCTTCTTGAGCCGGACGAACACCCGCCGGGACGGCTACGGCGGATCGCCGGAGGGCCGCCTGCGCCTCGCGCTGGAGGTGCTGGCGGCCACCCGGGCCGAGGTCGCCGGGCAGGCGGTCGTGGGCCTGCGCTACCTGGGGGACGAGGTGATCGAGGGCGGGAGCCGGGTCGAGGACGCCTGCTTCCAGGGCGTGGCGTTCGCGCAGGCCGGGGCCGACTACCTCTCGGTTTCCAAGGGCGGAAAGTTCGACGATGCCCGCCAGCCGCGCATCGGCGAGGCGGTGTACCCCTACACGGGCCCGAGCGGCCACGAGTGCATGCCCACGACCCGGATCGGCGGCGCGGGCCCCTTCGGCCGCAACGTGCCACTCGCCGCGGCCATCCGCGAGGCCGTGCGCGCGGCTGGGCTCGCGGCCCCGGTCGTCACCAGTGGGGGCATCTGCACCTTCGACCAGGCCGAGGGCATCCTCCGGCGGGGCGAGGCCGACTTCGTTGCAAGCGCCCGCCAGTCGCTGGCCGATCCGGACTGGTTCCTCAAGATGCGTCTCGGGCGCGGGGCCGAGATCCGCCGCTGCACCTTCACCAACTACTGCGAGGCCCTGGACCAGCAGCACAAGGAGGTGACCTGCAAGCTTTGGGACAAGCAGGATCCGGAGGGCGAGGGCGGGCCGGTGGCGCGCACCACCGACGGGCGCCGCCGGCTGCTGCCGCCGCCGTGGCCGCCGCGCTTTGCGTCCGAGGCTCTGCCGGGGGAACAGGTCCTGCAGCTCTGCGACGCCCAGGGGCGGGTGACCGGCACGGCCCCTCGCGGCCCCTGCCACGCGGGCGACGGGCTCCGGCACCTGGCCATCCTGCTGGTGGTCCACGACGGGCGGGGCCGCCTCCTGCTGCAACGCCGCAGGGCACGCCTGTGGGATGGATGTTGGGACCTGGCAGGGGCCACCCATCCCTTGGCACGTCCCGCGGGTCTGGAAACCCTGGCGCAGGCCGCCCACCGCTGCCTCGCCGACGAATGGGGCATCGCCGGCGCCCCGCGGCGGCTGGGCGCGTTCACCTACTTCGCCCGGGAAGGCCCCGAGGCCGAGAACGAGCACTGCGTGATCCTGGGCGTGGTCCACACGGGCGCGGTGGCGCCGGCCGCCGCGCATGCCCACGCCTGGCGTTGGGCGCCGCGCGCAGAGGTCGAGCAGGAGATGGCCGCCGATCCGGCGCGCTGGACCCCCTGGGCCCGGCTCGCGATGGAGCACCTGCGCGGACGCCCGCTCGATCGCGCCGGGGGGACGGACGCATGAGTACGCCCCGGCCGACCGCCCCACCCTCTGACGCGCCCGACCCGATCCGGCTGCGCCGGGACCTGGAGCGCTGGCTCTTCGACGCCAACGACGCCCGCCGCCGGGTCGGTCAGGCCCTCTACCACTTCTACCGAACCCTGGTGTTCTGGAACCGGCGCGGCCTGGGCTTCGGCCGCATCACGACGCTCTGGGCTCCCGCCGCGGCCGAGATCCTCTCGGAACTCGGTCGCGCGCTCGAGCGCCAGGGCCTCGCCGGACGCGACGACGCGCTCCGCGCCTTCGCCGCCGGTTTCCTGGAGCGTTTGGCGGAGGATCTGGGGCGCGGGGACCGGGCGCTGCCGCTCTTCCTCTCCTGGATGGAGACCCGCTTTCCGCGCCTGACCGCCCTGATGCGCGAGAGCGACCCCCAGGCGGCGCTGCACGATCCGCCGCTGCTTGGCACCCTGGCAACCGGGCTGGCCCGCGCCAGCCGCCTGGCCGACCGGGCCCTGGGGGAGAGCCTCCTGCGGACGGCACAGGACCTGCGCGCCTAGCCCGGATCGGACCCGCGCCGCAGGGCGGTGGCGTGCTGGTGGCCCGCGCCCGTGAGCGTGCGCCCGCGCCGGCTGACGCGAACCAGGCCCCGCCGGCGCAATGGCACCTCGATCTCCAGTTCCACGGTGCGTCGATCCACACCCATGGCCGCCGCCAGCAGCGAGAGCGCCACCGGCCCGGACTGTTCGAGCAGCAGCAGGAGGTAGCGCTGCTCGTCGGGCGAGAGGCCCGTGTCGTCGTAGCCCAGCCTGCGCAGCGCCGCCTCGGCCTCCGCGGCGCCGAGATCCTCGCGTCCCAGGCCGAACGCCACCCGATCCGCCCGCAGGCGGTCGACGAGCCGGCATACCTCCCTGGGCGTGCCCCGGGCGGCCCGGGCAAGCACCCGCGCACCCGGCGGGGCCAGTCCCAAACCCACCGCGCGGGCCCGGGCGATGGCCACCCGGGCCAAGTCCTCTGGCGCGTACCACGAGAGGCTTTCGCAGAGGGAGAAGCGCCCCTTGAGCGCGTTGGGGAGGCGGGAGGGTTCCGTCGTGGTACCGAGCAGCGTGAACGGCTCCAGCCGAAGTTGCACCGTGCGGCGCGCGGCGCCCTGGCGCAGCACAAGGGGGACCCGGCACTGCGCAAGGGCCAGGTACAGCGCCTCCATCGCGCCCTGGGGCATGGCGTGGAACTCGTCGATGAAGAGCAGGTCGCCCGCCCGCAGCCGCACCAGCAGGCCGATCAGATCGGCTGGGCCGTGGACCAATGCGCCCGAAGCCCGATGAAGCCGCCGGCCCACGCGCGCAGCCGCCCGCTCGGCCAGCGTGGACTTGCCGGTTCCCGGCGGGCCGGTCAAGAGCGTGTGGGGGAAGGGGGCCCCGCGCTCGGCGGAATCGCGGGCGGCGACCTCCAGGACCTCCACCACCCGGTCAAGGCCGACGAGGTCGCCGAAGGCCGGATGGCGGACGTCTGCCACCGGGAGAGGCCGATTCCTTGCGGGGTCCGCGTCGGGGGCCGGCTCCTCGGGAGGGTCGGCCGGGGCAGCGGCCGGGGGGTCGGCGACGAAGTCCGCCCCCGTATCGGGCGGCTCGGGCCAGGCAGCCAGATCGACGCCCGGACGCAACTCGAGCGTGCGGTCCGGGTTGGCGCGCAGCGCCGGCTCATGGCGGCACCACCAGGCGGCATCCACCTCGCCGGGCACGTCGGCGAGCGCCGGGCTCGTGGACCCGCCGCCGGACCCGGCCGCCGCCCCGTCGCCGGAGCCGTCGCCCGGCGACCCGCCCAAGGGATCCCATGGCGGCAGCGCCTGCTGGTCCAGGAACCTTCGGATGGCCGCCCCGTCGGGGCCCAGGCGCACCACCATCGTCGCCGCGTCGACCCCCTCGAACACCAGCAACCCCGCGTGGGCCAGGGAGTGGCAGCGCGCGCACAGCGTGATCAGGTTCGACTCCACGGTGAGCCCGCCGTGCCCGCGCTCCTGGGCGTGGTGCACCTGCAGGCACCCCCGTGCGCCGCAGCACCGGCAGCGGAAGTTGTCGCGCACCAGCACACGGCGCCGGAGCCAGCTGGGCGTCTTCACGTCCGCCGGGGTCCGCCGGCGGGCGGCGGCTCCCCGCGCCGGGGCGCTGTGCGCGGCGGCGGCAGGCGGTACCCGCGGAGCGTCCGGTGCCGCCACCGCGTCGGCTGTCGGCGGCCCCGTCGCCGCATCGGGAGGCGCTTCGGCGGCTGCGTCCATCTCGCCGCTCGCCGGCGCCAGGATCATGCAGTCGGCGTCGCACAGCGCCGCCTCCCACCGGACGCGGGCGTGTTCGCTCTCCCCGCCCACGGTCTCCCTCCCGGCGTCCAGTTGCACCTCGGCCGGGAGGGCAGAGAGCGCCTCGGGGGCGTCGACCCGCGGCACTCCCCGGGCATCGACGTGGATCACGACCTGGTAGAGCGAGCGCTCCGCCCCCGCGGCGGGCGGCGACTCGTCGTTTGCGTGGCGCAGATAGAAACCCAGCACCTCGGCCAGCACCTCCTGGCTGCTGGGCTCACGATCGACGATGGACGCCAGGCGCTGGTGCACCAACTCCCACTGGCGGCGCTGCAAGGCGTCGACGCGCGCCCCGACCGGAAACCGGGCCTCCGGCAATCCCTTGGTGTTGCCCCGGCGGCGCGGCGGCTCGCCCGGCCGGGCGCTGCGCACCTTCTGCTCCAGGTCGCGCACCGAGAGCGCGAGCGCCTCCTCGAGCCAGGCCGCTTCCGTCTGCGGCGTGGCCACGCGCACCAGCAGGACCACCTTGCTCCAGCCGATGTCGCCCCGCGCCAGGGCCGCGTCGATGGCACCCAACTCCGCCAGGGCCCGGGCCACGCGCACCAGATCACGCGTGCGCCGGGGGTGGATGTCGTGCTCCTTGAGCGCGTACGCGTACACATCGGGGTGGCCCAGGAGTTGGTAGAGCCGGCGCTCGTGCACCTCGAGCAGGTAGTAGGCCGTGACGCGCTGGCCGAAGTCGCCCGCGCGTTGGCCGCCGCGCAACCGGCTGTGGATCACCTCCAGCGAGAGGCCGGGCTCCATGCGCAGTTCGACGTGCAACGATTCCATGGCCGCGTACCGGGCCCCCGCCATCCGTGCCGCGCGGTCGATCGCCGCCCGCGCGTCGGCACGCGCCTCCTCGAACACACGCGCCGTTTCGGCGGGCACCGGAGCGGGCGCCGGGGCTGAGCCGACACCCGCGTCCACGGCTCGCGCCTTGGGCGGGGGAGAGTCAGCAGGATGCGGGGGGAGGCCGGAGTCGGGCTTGGATGCGTTACGGGGCGCGTGCCCGGCGAGCTGCTCGGGCAGGTCGGGGAGGTCGGAATTCATCGGCGGTTCCTCTTCGGATCCAGTTCATGGCGCGGCCTCCAGTCTGACCGTGACAACATACGAAGCCACGGGGACAGGAGACCCAAGGACCGGCGGATCCCTCCAGCGGTCATCCCCACCTCGGGTCTGGGCCTTGTCCGGTCCCGCGGTTCTTGACCTGCGGCCACTGGATTGGGACTAAAGTCCCTATCCGGCGAGCGCCGCCCATCGAAGAGGCCCGATTTCTTCGGCTCTCCGGGTGGCAGACGTCCGCCACGGAGATCCCCGAACCCGGCTCCCGCACAGCCCTGTCCCCGCTCTCTACGGCTCTGGCCAGAGGTAGAGGGGCAGAGGACCCAGGGCCGTCAGCAGCACCCCTTCGGCCGCGTCCCCGACGCGCGACTCGGGCTCGGCCGGGCCCAACTGAACGCCCTGCACGCGGTAGCGCCCCGGCGGCAGCGCGAGCGCGAGGTTCGCGCTCGGCCCCCCCTCCCCGGGGTAGGGCGCGAGCAGGACGTGCCCCCGCCACGCGTGGACCTGGACCCAGGCCGAACCACCGCGGGCGCCGCGCCGGAACAGGATCGCTCGCTGGCCTGCGGGTGCGGGCAGGCGCTCCGCGCTGGCCGGGCCGATCCGCCGAAGCCACTGCGAGAGCCAATGGAAGCTCGCCGTGGGGCGCCAGCCGCCCCCCGCCCCGGCGGGCTCGAGCAAGGGCTTCGGACCGCCCCATGGACGCCCGTGAAACACGACCTCGGCACCGGCCCCCCGGGCCGCCAACGCCGTGCGCAGGCGCCCCAGCGCGGCCGCCTCCCCGAGCCAGCGGCGCGCGAGCCCGTGCTCGGGGTCCTCTGGCCGTTGCGCCGCGGCCTTGAGCCGCGCCAGGCGGCGGCGCAGTTCCACGGACAGCTGCGGCGCCCCCGGCGTGAGCGGGCGCTCGGGGGGCGCGTCGGGCGCCTCGCCCAGCCACAGTTCAACGTGCATCGCCCCGTGCTCCTCGCGCCAGGCGGCCAGGAAACCGACGTTGCTCTCGTCGTCGGCCGGATGCCCGCTGCCGACGTGCAGCAACGCGTGGTACAGCCGCGGCATGCCCAGCACCGCGTCGATGCGCGCGTAGGCCTCTTCCGCTTCGAGGCGGGCCAGGACCGGGGTCTCGGGCAACGCACGGTTCCGGCGAACGGCGAGCACGTCCGGGGGGGGAAGCGGCGCGTGGCCCAGCGCCTGCAAGTCAAAGCCCCCCAGCACGATCCGTGCCCCGGCCCAAGCGCTGGCGGCCCCCAGACCCGCGTGATGCAGCAGGCGCAGCACGTCGGCTGCATCCCCCGCAAACGCCGCCGGCCGATCGAAACGCTCCAGGATCTGGAAGTAGTGGATCGGGCGTCGCAGCCCCGGGGCGTCAGTCACCCCGTCGCCGTCGTAGCGTTCCACCACCGCCCGGACGAAGCGCTCCCAGTCTGCCCAGCGCTCGGGCCGGGGCCCCGTCACCCCGACCCCCGCCCGCAGCCAGGCCTCGACCTCCGGCCCCTCGTAGCGTTCCAGGAGCCGTCGCGTCCAGGCGCTCCGGTCCAACGGCACGCCGGCCCAGGCGTTGGCCGGAGTCAACACGAGGACCGGTTCCAGGCCGGCGAGTTGCCAGCGGACCAGCGCCTGGTCCAGCGCCCCCCACTCGTAGGCTGCCCCCGTAGCCGAGGGGGGGGCCGGCTCGATGCGCCCCCAGGGAATCGGCGTGGTCCGCACCTTGAGCGGGCCCAGCGCCGAAAGTGCGAGCAGGCGCTCGGGCTCCCCGTCCGCCGCGCGCCAAGGGTCCAGCGGCCCGATGCCGTCCGCGAGGGCCGGCCCATGGGCGCCCTCGTCCGCTCCCGCCGCGGGCGGATTCGCCAGCCCGCACAGCAGGATCAGCGCCCAGGTCCTGGCCGCGCCCATGCCGCCCTCCGCCGGGCGCCCCCGCCCGGGCTGCCCCCCGGCCCCCAGCATACGCGCCGGCGGTGGGCGGTCCCCCCTGCTTGCGAAGATCGGGGCATGGTCCGGGACCCTCGCCGCGTCGACGTGCACCCCATCTCGCACCCGCGGGGATGTCGCTCCTACGTCGTATCCGACCCCGCGTCCCGCGAAGCGGCCCTCGTCGACCCCCTGCTCGACCACCTCAAGGAGACCCTCGACGCGCTCAAGGGCCTGGAGCTGCGCTGGATCGTCGAAACGCACAGCCACGGCGACCACCTCTCCGGGGCCGCCGCCCTGGCCCGGCGCATGGGTGCGGAGGTGGTCGCCCACCCCGCCTACCCAGGAGAGGTCCCCACCCTCCGGGCCGCCGACGGCGAGCGGCTCGCGCTCGGCG
>JAPKHB010000580.1 GCA_026647295.1 Planctomycetota bacterium
CCGAATCAAAAGCCTGCGTGATCGAGGCGATGGCGTGCCCCATGGACACCAGCCCGGCGCCGGTGATGATGCGCGCGCCCCAGGGTAACAAAAGGCCGAGCGCGCGTTTATCCGGTTCGATGATCGCGCCGCCCGGCGGCGCCTCGCCCGGCGGCGCGGCGTTCAGGTCCTTCGGGATGATCACGGTGACCGTGAACAATTCCGGTGCGGGCGCGGGCGCGGTCATGCCGTGACCGCGCGCGGCGGCCTCCAGGCTGGTGATGATGGCGTCCACCTGGCCGGCGCCGGCCAGCGCCACGCGCCAGCGATCGGCGCTACCGTCGCCATAGTAGCGCTCGATGACGCGCGCGGCTGCCGCGGGAGGTTTTCCTCCGCTGTGCAGCCGCTGCATGGCGTAGACTCCCCAGGCCTCGGCGATGCGGGCGTGGGAGCGCCAGCGCGCGCTGGCGCGCTGGAATTCGTCCCGGACGCGGCGCAGCTGCGCCGCGAAATACATCAGGTCATTGGGCAGATTATTCGCGTGCGCGGTCATTTATTGACCCTGGTGATGAACCAGCCGAGGCCGAGGCCTGCGGCCAGACATGGCCAGCGCGGCGGGCATTCGCAGGTTTTTTCCGGCGGCGCGGCGCCGCCTCCAGCGCCGCCGTATTCCGGCGGCGGCTGGAATTCCGGACGGATTCCCGGCGCCGCGGGGGCGGGCGCCGGGTTGAACGCCGCCGGCGGCGTGTAGACCGCCGGCGCCGCCGCGGGCATCCGTTGTTGCTGTT
>JAPKHB010000581.1 GCA_026647295.1 Planctomycetota bacterium
GCGGCGTACGGCGGTCGCCGTGGTTTACGCGGTATATCCGAAGCGGCCGGCAATCAGGTCGGCAATGTGTGCCACCCGCCGCATTTCTTCGACGTCATGCACGCGCACGAGGTGGGCGCCGTTGTTGACGGCGAGCGCCACGGCCGCGGCCGTGCCTTCCAGCCGCTGATCCGGCGGCAGATTCAGCACGGAGCCGACAAATGATTTACGGGAAGGTCCGACGAGAATCGGGCAGCCCAGTCCGTGCAACTCCTCCAAACGGCGGAGGATTTCGAAATTGTGTTCGAGACGTTTGCCGAAGCCAATGCCGGGATCGAGGATGATGCGTTCATGTGGAATGCCCGCCTGCACGGCGGCTTCCACCCGCGCCTCCAGATGCAGGTAGATTTCATCGAGCAGGTTTTCGTAGGTGGGGTCCGACTGCATGTTCGCCGGCGTGCCCTTGAGGTGCATCAAGATCACCACGGCCTGATGCTGCGCCACGACCTCCGCCATGTGGGGATCGAACAAGAAGCCGCTGATGTCGTTTACGATCGCCGCGCCGGCTTGGAGCGCTGCCTCCGCCACGGCTGCTTTGTAGGTGTCGATGCTGAGGGGAATTTCAGCTTTTTGGCTCAGGGCTTCGATCACCGGCAGCACCCGTGCCATCTCTTCTTCTGCCGATACCGGCTCGGCGCCTTCGCCGTAAACACCTTTCGGCCGGGTGGATTCGCCGCCAATATCGATGAGATCCGCGCCGGCCTCCGCCATCTGCAGGCCGTGGG
>JAPKHB010000582.1 GCA_026647295.1 Planctomycetota bacterium
GAAGCGGTCAACGTCGAGAACCAGGAACGCAACCAATCCTCGTTGTTGTGGTGGATGCGACGGGTGCTGGCGCTGCGCCGGCGGTTCAAGGCTTTCGGCCGCGGCAGCATCGAATTTCTCCCCAGCGACAATCCTCGCGTACTGGCGTTCATTCGCAGCTATGAAGAAGAGATCATTCTCGTGGTGGTGAATCTTTCCCGCTTCTCCCAGGCCGTTGAGCTGGAGCTGGCCTCCTATGACGGCTATGTGCCCATCGAGGTGATGAGCGGCAACAAGTTTCCGGCGATCAAGTCAACGCCGTATGTGTTGACGCTGGGATTCTACGACTACTACTGGTTTGCCCTGAAGAAGGCCGTCACGCCTGCGGGTCTCCAACCGCGGCGCGATATTCCGGTGCTGGCGGTGAACGGCGACTGGCACGCCGCGCTGCAGGGCAAGGCAAAAGAACGGCTGGAGCAGGAGATTCTGCCTGCGTATTTCGCCGGCTGCCACTGGTTCAGCGGTCAAGCGCGCAGTCTGCAGCATGTGCGCCTGCTGGACAGCATCCCGCTGGAAAGCAGCGGCGCGCTGCACGTGGCGATTCTCGAACTCCACTACGAAGAAGGCGCCAGTGAATTGTATCTGCTGCCCTTGTCGTTTCTCCGCGGGCTCGCGCTGGAAAAGATCCAGGAATCACCTCAGGCCATCATCGCCCATCTGCAAACCGATCTGCCGGGTGCTCTATGCGATGCCACCTACGATGAGTCGTTTCGCCGGCACCT
>JAPKHB010000583.1 GCA_026647295.1 Planctomycetota bacterium
GTCACGATTGGTGGCGGCGACGACGTGCACATCCACCGCGACGTATTTCGACTGGCCCAATGGCCGGTACTGATGCTCCTGCAAGAACCGGAGAAATTTGACTTGCACACTCAACGGCAGCGCTTCGATTTCATCCAGAAAGAGCGTGCCGCCGGCGGCCTCTTGAATCAGGCCAATGGCCGGCGCATTGGCGCTGGTGTAAGCGCCGCGGCCGTGGCCGAACAATTCGTTCTCGATGAGATGCTCCTGCAACGTGCCGCAATCAACCGTTACGAACGGCTGGCTGGCGCGCCGGCCGAGATAGTGAATCGCGCGCGCGATCAGTTCCTTGCCGGTGCCGGTTTCACCGGTGATCAGAATCGTGGCCTCGGAATCGCCCAACTGCGGCAGCCGGCAAAGGATCTCCCGCATGGTCCTGCTCTTGGCGACGATCTGGCTATGGCGCATTTCCCGGTACAACCTTTCCTGGAGCCCTTGCAGATGATCGAGCGTGGCAACCCGCTGCACGAGCCAGTCGTGGACGGCGGACACCTGGTGTTCATCTCGTGCAAGAGGGATGATTTCATCGATGCCGAGTTCACCCCGGCCGGCCAGTCTTGCCGCAGTTTCGCGCGGAGCAAGCAAAATCACGGTGGCTTCGGGATTGTCGCGGTTAAATTCATGGCGGACCCGTTGGTGAGGGGCAACGACCTGCCATTCGGCGATGAGCAGGTTAAAGTGGTGGAGTTGAACGGGTGGGCAGTCTACAACGTTGTCGA
>JAPKHB010000584.1 GCA_026647295.1 Planctomycetota bacterium
GCCCTGTCGGAGGTGAGCGCCATGATCTTGCGTGGCGCGCGCACATGAGCCTGCCACGTCGACTTGCCTTCATCGATGTCGAGAGTACCGGCGCGCATCCGGTGCGCGACCGCATCACCGAGATCGCCATCCTGCGCGTCGAGGAGGGCGAGGTGGTCGCGTGCTGGGAGAGCCTGGTCGCGCCCGGCCAGCCGATTCCGCCGCTGATCGAGCAGGTCACCGGCATTTCCGACGCCATGGTGGCCGATGCGCTGCCCTTCGAGGCGCTCGCCGACACGGTTGCCGCATTGCTCGATGGCTGCGTGTTCGTCGCCCACAGCGCACGCTTCGACTACGGCTTCATCCGCAACGCCTTTGCCCGCATCGGGCGCGACTTCACGGCGCCGGTGCTGTGCACGGTCAAGCTGTCGCGTGCGCTGTACCCGGAGCACCATCGCCACGGCCTCGATGCGCTGATCGAGCGCCACCAGCTCGTATGCACCGCGCGCCATCGTGCGATGGGTGACGTCGAGGTGCTGTGGCAGTTCGTCTCCCAGCTCGAGGGCGGCTTTGCCCCCGAGCTGCTGGCGCGCGCTGCCGAGCGCGCGATGAAGGCGCCGGCGCAGCCGCCGGGCTTGCCCGAGGGGGTGCTCGAGGCCTTGCCCGACGCACCCGGCCTTTACCTCTTCCATGCCGAGCCCGAGCCGCCGCCCACCGGCCGCCGCGATCCGGTGCTCTTCGTCGGTCGTGCGCAGAGCCTGCGCGCGCGCGTCCGCG
>JAPKHB010000585.1 GCA_026647295.1 Planctomycetota bacterium
GTCAACCGCATCCTGTGGCTGGAAAGTGTGGAGGAGATGTTCGTCACGGTTTTCTACGGCATCCTCGATGTCGCCAGCGGCGAGATCGCCTGCTGCAACGGCGGCCACAATCGCCCCTTCATCACGCGCCGCGACGGCCGGGTTGAAATGTTGTCCGGCAACGAAGGCTTGATGCTGGGTCTGGTCGAGCATTGGGAATATCACTCCAGCCAGCTCACTCTCGGCCCGGGCGACAGCTTGATCCTGTACACCGACGGCGTCACGGAAGCGATGGATTACGACCAGAATCAATTCACCGAAGATCGCCTGGCCGAGTGCCTGCAAGGCGCCAATCTCGCCGCCTTGCCGGAGATGATCAACAGCGTCGTGTCCTGCGTTCGTGCTTTCGCCGGCGGTGCGCCCCAGGCCGATGACCTCACCGTGCTGGCGTTGCGTTACACGGCGTGAAGGCAGGTTTGCCCGGCTCTCCGGCAGCAGCCAACTTTGCGAAATTCGAGCTCATGAGAAAAAACCACCTCAGCTTCCTGCTGATTGCCTGTTGGTGCGGAACGCTCCTGCCCGCTGCACCGCCGGCGGCACGCGGCAAAGAGTTTGGCATTCCGTTTTTCAGATACTATGCCGCCAAGGAATCCGGCGGCGGCGTGCAGAACTGGGGTGTGGCGCAGGATCCGCGCGGGGTGATGTACTTCGCCAACAACGCGGGCGTGCTCGAATACGACGGCGTCGCCTGGCATTTGATTCCCATCACCAACGG
>JAPKHB010000586.1 GCA_026647295.1 Planctomycetota bacterium
GGGTGAATGCCATGGTCTCAGCCGGTGTCATGAGGCGGGCGATGTCCGCCGCCACGGGATAGCCATTGACGAGGCCGGTGGCTCCGGACTGCGCGCGGCCGAGCGCCTGGCCGAGCGCGTGGCGCAGGTCTTCGTGCCCGCCGTGCTCGGGCTCGGCCTGGCCGTGTTCGTCCTGGACTGGCGCGCGGGGGCCGGGGGCGACGCGGCGCTGCTCCACGCCCTTTCGATCCTCGTGGTGGCCTGCCCCTGCGCGCTGGGGATCGCGACGCCGCTCGCGGTCGCGGCGGCGCTCGGCCGGCTGGCCGAACGCGGCGTGCTGGTGCGCTCGGGCGCCGCGCTCTCGGACCTGCCGCGGCTCCGGCAGGTCGCCTTCGACAAGACGGGCACGCTGACCCAGGGGCGGCCCCGCCTCGAGGACCTCGTCCTCGAGCCCGGCGTCGGGCGGGCGGAGGCCCTCGGGCTGGCCGCCGCCGTCGAGGCCCACAGCGAGCATCCGCTGGCCCGCGGCATCCGGGAGGCCGCGCGGGCCGAGGGCGTCGCGCCGCCCGCGGCGCGGGGCGTGCGGGTGGTGCCCGGGCGCGGCGTGGAGGGCGCGGTCGAGGGCGCGGGGCGCCCCGGCCGGGTCCGGGTGGGCAGCGCGGCCTGGCTCGGCCTGGCCGACCCGACGGCGGTGGGGGTGGCCGTGGACGGTCGGCTCCTGGCCCGCTTCACGCTGCGCGACCCGCTCCGCCCCTCGGCCGCGCCGGCGCTGGCG
>JAPKHB010000587.1 GCA_026647295.1 Planctomycetota bacterium
AGGCCTCCGGCCGGCAGGGAGAACGAGAGCGGCGCGGGTTCCTCGGTGGGCGGCGGGAGGGCCAGATCAGCCAGCCGCAGGATCGTGCCTTCGCAGAAGATCATGGCGCGCTCGATAAGATTGCGCAGCTCGCGCACGTTGCCCGGCCAGAGGTGGGCCCGCAGCGCGCGCTGCGCCTCGGCAGAGAATCCGGTGACGTTCCGTTTGAAATCGAGGTTGTAGACTTTGAGGAAATGCTCCGCGAGCAGGAGAATATCCTCACCCAGCTCGCGCAAGGGCGGCAGGGTGAGACTGACCACGTTGAGGCGATAGAAAAGGTCTTCGCGGAATTTTTTCTCGGCCACTGCACCGGCCAAGTCGCGATTGGTCGCGGCGATGCAGCGCAACTGTACCTGCCGTTCCTGCGTGCTGCCCAGGCGGCGAAAGGTGCGGTTTTCGATGACGTGCAGCAGCTTGGCCTGCAGATTCGGCGGCAACTCGGCGATCTCATCCAGGAACAGCGTGCCGCCCGCGGCCGCTTCGATCAAACCGGGCTTGGCTTTGACGGCGTGCGTGAAGGCGCCCTTTTCGAAGCCGAATAGCTCGGCTTCCAACAGATTTTCCGGCAGCGCGGCGCAGTTGACTTCGACGAACGGCGCCTGTGTCTGATGCGTGAGCTGATGAATCAGGCGGGCGGCGTGGCTCTTGCCGGTTCCGCTTTCGCCCTGCAGCAGAATCGTGGCAGCGGGTGATTGCGCCACTTTGTGCAGGCG
>JAPKHB010000588.1 GCA_026647295.1 Planctomycetota bacterium
GGGCACGCGGCAGGGGCGGCGGGCGCCGCCGGGGCAGGCGCGGGAGCCGCGGGGGCCGCCGCGGCCGCCGGAGCCGGCGGCGCGGGGTGGGGCACGGCGCTGTTCCTCCTGCTCCAGTTCTGCGTCCGGCACTTCTGGTTCACGGCGCACGAGATCCGTTCCAACGGGCGCACACCGGGCAAGCGCGCCGCGGGCCTGCGCGTGATCGACGCCGAGGGGGGCGCGCTCACGGCGCAGGCCGTCGTGGCGCGCAACGCCGTGCGCGTGGTCGAGTTCGACCTGCCGCTCCTCGCCCTCGGCCAGCCCGAGGTCTTCTTCGGGGCCGCCCCGGTCCTGTTGCGCTGGATCGGGGCGGGCTGGCTCCTCTTCTTCGTCGTCCTGCCCACCGTCACGCCCCGGCGCCAGCGCCTCGGCGACCTCGTGGCCGGCACCTTGGTGGTGGAGGAACCGGTCGCGCGGCTGCTGCCCGACATCGGCCAGGCGGCGCTGGAGTCGGCCGGCGGGGGCGCGGCGGAGTTCGTCTTCGAGCCCCGCCAACTCGAGACCTACGGCGAGTACGAACTCCAGGTGCTCGAGGACCTCCTGCGCCGGCCCGCGGACCGCACGACCGCCTCGGCCCGCGCCGCCGTGGCGGCCCGCATCGCCCGCAAGATCGGGTGGCCCGTCCCCGTCCCCCCGGCGCGCGTGGACGCCTTCCTGCGCGCCTTCTACGCCCAGATGCGGGCCCACCACGAGCGGCGCCTGCTCTTCG
>JAPKHB010000589.1 GCA_026647295.1 Planctomycetota bacterium
GACGCGGCTTGCTGGCCATGGCCCGCGCCACTTCGAGACGCTTGAGCGCGCCGTAGGGAAGCGATCCGGCCTCGGCATCGCGATAGCGCCCGAGGCCGAGGCGCTCCATGAGCGCGACCGCATCCGCGCGGCACGCTTTTTCGGCGGCGCGGAAACGGCCGAGCCGCGCGATCGCCGGCAGGAGGCCGGACCTCAGATGCCGGTGCGCGCCGACCATGACGTTGCCGGGCTTGAGGTCGCGGTGGATGACGCGCTCGCCGTGCGCGTAGGCGAGCGCGTCGGCGACCGCGATCACGTGCGGCACGAGCGCGAGCCGGTCGACGAGCTCGGCGGCGCCGGCGATCACCTGCGAGAGGGGCCGGCCGGTGACGAGCTTCATCGCGTAGAAGGGGGTGCCGTCGGGCCAGCGGCCGGCCTCGTGCACCGGGACGATGCCGGGGTGCTCGAGGCGCGCGGTGATGAGGGCCTCGCGGAAGAAGCGGAGCTCGGTGGTCGAGCCGCGCGAGAGGAGCTCCTTCAGGGCGACATCGCGGCCCAGCTCCTTGTCGCGCGCGCGAAAGACGCGGCCCAGGCCGCCGCGGCCGTGCTCGGCGACGATCTCGTAGCGCGCGGGATCGCGATACTGGAGCGGCGCCGGGAGACGATCGTCTGCAGATGATGAGGCGGCGGGACGGCGGAGGGCGAGCTCGTGCTCCGCGGGTGAGTCGCTCGTGCCGGTGTGCGTGCGGGTGACGCGATCGGACTCGGCGGG
>JAPKHB010000059.1 GCA_026647295.1 Planctomycetota bacterium
AGGGTGCTGCGCACACCCCCCCTGCACCCCCCCGCGCCCCCCCGCGCGCCCCGCGCACTACACTCCCCGCGATGCCGACCCTCTCCCTCCCCGTCGCGGCGGCCCCGTTCCCCGGCGCGGGCGAGGCGCTCGGGGCGCTGTGCGCCCTGCTCTGGGCCGGCTCGGGGATCGTCTTCGCGCGCATCCACCCGCCGGTCGGCGCGGCGGCGCTCAACCTGGGCAAGAACCTCGCGGCGAGCCTGTGCTTCCTCGTCGCGGTGTGGCTCGCGACGGGCTCGCCCTGGCCCGCGGGGATCGGCACAGAGGCCCTCGGGCTCCTGATCGCGAGCGGGGTGCTGGGCCTCATGCTCTGCGACACCCTGCTCCTGCGCAGCCTGATGGAGGTCGGGCCGCAGCGCATGAGCACCGTGTTCCTGCTCGTCCCCGTGCTCACCGCGCTCGGGGCGATGGCCCCGCCCTTCTCGGAGTTCCCGCCGCTGGCGACCTGGCTCGGGATCGCGGTGACCCTCGGAGGAATCCTCCTGGTGCTCTCCGAGCCCCACGCCGACCCCGTGCGCCGGGGCAACGCCCGGCGCGGCGCGGCGCTGGCGGCCACCGCGGCGCTGCTCCAGGCGGCCGGCCTCCTGCTCACCCGGCGGGCCGCCACGCTGGACCCCCACGACCCGCTGCTCGGGGCGGCCGTGCGCATGCTGGCGGGCACGGCCGGGCTGGCCGTGATGGGCGCGCTGGGGGGGAGGCTGGGCCGCTGGGGGCGCGAACTCGCGCCGCGGCGGGTGGCGGTCGCGGTGTTCGCGGCGGCCTTCTTCGGCACCTTCCTGGGCATCTGGACGAGCCAGATGTCGCTCGCCTGGAGCACGCACACGGGCGTGGCGGTCCTGCTCTCCTCGCTCATGCCGATCTACCTCATCCCGCTCTCGACCCTGTTCCTCGGGGAGCGCTTCGGGCGGCGGGCCTGGTGGGGCACGGCCGTCGCCGTGGGCGGCGTCGCCCTGCTGGTCAGCTGACCGAGGGGGGGCCGTCCAGCCGGGCCCGAAGGCGCGCCAGGCGGGGCCCCAGGTCGGCGCGCCAGGCCGGGGCGAGGCGCTCGACCTTGGCCAGCGCGGCGCGGGCGCAGGCGTCGAGATCCAGGCCGAAGCGCTCGCAGAGCTCGACCAGCGCCACGAGCGCGTCCCCCACCTCCGCGGCCAGGGCGGCGCCGGCCTCCTTGCCGTACACCTCCTGGTCGAGCACGCAGCGCAGGATCTCGCCGCACTCTTCGCCGAGCGCGAGCGCGACGCCCAGCCGCGGGTGCTCGAGCCCGGCCAGCAACGCGCGCACCTGGGCCTGCAGGGCGGGGAGGTCCATGGGGCGGCAGCCTACCCGAGCGGGGGACCGGCCTCGTACACGACCAGGCGCCCCGTCGCGGGCGGCGGCGGCACCACGTCGCGCCGCTCGTGCCAGCCCGCGGCCATGGCCGTGCGGGCCCCTTCGCGCCGCTCGGCCACGGCGAGGCGCACGGGCTTCCAGTGCACGACGCGCCCGCCCGGGGCGAGCAGGGGCCGGGCGAGCCGGTTGCACCCTTCGAGCGGACCGACCGCCCGGAAGGTGACAAGGTCCGCGCGGCCCACGAGGTCGGGGCGCCGGGCGGGCACCTCGCGTGCGTCGCAGGCGAGCACCTCGAGCGCCGGCCAGCCCGCGGCGGCCGCGGCGAGCGCCTCGGCCTTGCGCTCCCGGCGTTCGACGAGCCACACCCGGGCCCCGGGCCACAGGGCCGCGGCCACGACGCCCGGAAAGCCGTTCCCGCTGCCCACGTCCACGACCCGCCGCGGCGGCCGCCGGTCCTCGAAGGCGCGCGCCAGGGGGAGCGAGGGCACGAGCAGCACGCCCAGCATCGCCTCGGGCGTGCGCGCCCCGCTCACGTTGCGCGTGCGCGCGAACTCCGCCAGGCGCTCGATCCAGGCGGCCAGGCGCGCGGCGCCGGGGGCACCGAGGCGGGCGCCCTGGACCTCGGCCAGGCCCACGATGCGTTCGGCGAGCGGGGCGGACGCCTCCACGGCGTCCGATTGCACCGGCCCGGGCGGGAGCCCTGGAACTTATTCCCGCCGGTCGCGCGGGCGGGCCCGCTCGGCGCGCTCGCGCTCGCGGCGCAGTTCCACCCCGCGCAGGGCCGCCTGGCGGGCCACCTCGCGCAACTGGGCCTCGCGCACGCTGCGGAAGGCGCGCAGCTCGGCGGCGCGGCGCCACACGTCCTGCGCGTCGCGGATGCCGTCCAGCGAGGGGACCGGCGCCGCCGGCGCCGGCGCGCGCAGCCCGGCGGCCGCGATCGGCTCGGCCAGGACGGCGCGCACCTCGTCGACCAGGTCGGCGTTCCCGGTCCACAGGGCGATCTCGCCGCCGTGCGGCGTGACCCGGGAGATCAACAGGACCCGGAAGCCCGGCGTGTCGGCGAGCAGGAAGCGGTACGGGCGCAGGGCGGCCGGGAGCGCGACCTGGCGGACCCGCCCGAGCCGGCCCGCGGGGAAGGCCTCGGCGGCGTGGAAGCCGTAGGTGCTCGCCGCCACGGCCAGTTCGCGCAGCGCGCGGGCCTGCTCGGCGAGCAGCCGGGCCGGCGGCAACGTGAGGTAGAGCACGCCGCCCTGGCGCTCGTCCTTCACGGTCGCCTCGATGTCCTGGCGGGCCGCGGCGATCTCGTCGGGGTCGATCACCAGCAGCGTGCCCTCGGGCAGGGCGGTCGGGCGCAGCAACTCCTCGACCAGGCGGGGGCTGCGGATCTGCGTGGCGTCGATGGCGCCGAGTTGCGCGAAGGCCCCCTCGACGGCGTCGAAGGCGCGGTCCAGCGTCGGAAAGGGGCGGCGGACCGCCAGGGCCTGGCGGTCCAGGTACGAGCGCAGCGGACGGATCATCCAGTCTCCTTCGGGGCGCAGGGGCGCCGGGACGTCCCGGGCGCCGGACCCGCCCAGGACTCGGGATTCCTTACGCACTTGGACGCCCGAGGTTGGGCCCGGTTTCTCCGCCCGCCCGGCCGAGGGGCCGCGCCCCGCGCGCCCCGGCCCCCCACGACCGCCCCAAGTCCAATCCAGCAAACGACTTAGGGCGATTGCAAAGATCCCGCAACATTTGGCGGCGCCCCCGCGCGGCGTCATCCGCGGGCAACGCCCGGGGGCCCGGGCCCGGCCGGCGGGGTCAGGCGAGGGGGAGCCGCTCGAAGGCCTTGGGCGGGGGCGCCTCGGCCTCGAAGCGCTCGAGCAGCGCGCGGGCGAGCAGCGGCCAGGCGATGGTCGCGTCGGCGTGCACCTCGGCGAAGCGCCCGCCGTCGCGGGGGGCCTCGAACTTGCCCCAGGAGACGCCCTCGGAGTAGGTGCAGCCCGAAAGCCCCCCGAAGTGGACCGGCTCGGGACACACGCGCACGCCGTAGCGGAAGCGGCGCAGGGGCACGTCGACCCCGAGGCGGGCCTTGGTGATCTCGAGGTAGGGCGCCACCTGCTGGGCCCAGTTGCGGGGCACGCCGCCGCCGATCGTGAGGATCCCGCAGCGCGGCGCGGCGACGATGCGCGCGGTGTAGTCGTCCAGGTCCAGGAACGCGTCAAAGCGCGGCGGCGTACGCCCCTGCATGCGCCGCCGGCGCTGGAAGATCGCCACGTCCAGGCCGAGTTCGGAGTCGGTGAAGGCGGGCACGTAGACGGGCACGCCCTGCTCGTGCGCCGAGCGCAGGATGCCGCGCCCCGTGGTGTGCCCGGCCAGCCAGCGGCCGAGCGCGGCGTGGAGGTCCTTCGATCCGAAGGTCCACCCGTCGGGCTGGGCCTCGAGCACGCCGCGCACGATGCGCTCCACGTCGTCCAGGCTCTGTTCGAGCTCGAGCGTGTCGTAGACGCGGTCGTAGCCCCGCGCGAAGAGGTCCTCGTCGCCCATCGAAGGGTCGTACTTGAAGTGGGTCCGGCCGGTCGCCTCGACGAAGCCGTGGGCCATCAGGGCCCCGGTGCTCACCACCGCCTGGACCCAGCCCCGGTCGATCATCTCGCAGACCACGAGCCCCATCTTCGCGATCGTCATCGCGCCGGAGAGGGTGAGGACCACGAAGCACTCCGGGTCGCGGACCATGGCCTCCAGGACGTCGGCCGCCTCCCCCAGGCTGCGGCCGCCGAACGCGGTCCGGGACATCGCCCGCACGAGTTCGTCGGCGCTGCGCACGCGGACGAGGTCCAGGGCCTCGAGCGCCTCAAGCCCGTCGGCGTGGCCGTCGGACAGGACGCGGCCGTCGTGCCGGCCCGCCGCGTCGGCCCCCGCGGCGCGGGGGCAGGGGTCGCGCGCTTCACTCACGGGGCTGAACCTACCCGACGAGCCCGGGCGGCCATCAATTGCCCGGGCCGCGCGGGCCCCGGGGGGCGCGGGGTCGGCCCAGGCGCGCGCGGCGTGCGTCCCTCCCGGGGACGCGCTAGCCACCTCAACACGC
The DNA here is from genome assembly GCA_026647295.1 of Planctomycetota bacterium. Taxonomy (GTDB): domain Bacteria; phylum Planctomycetota; class PLA2; order PLA2; family JAEUHO01; genus JAPKHB01. The sequence goes on from JAPKHB010000059.1 coordinate 4,430, forward strand.
CCCGCCGCCGAGCAGCGGCAGCAGGAAGCGCCAGACGAGGAAGCCTCCGGCGAGGACGATCGCTGCCAGGGCCCAGGGCCGGGCGCGGCCGGGCGGCGGGCTCGGCGCGGTCGGCGGGGCGTTCGGGTCGCTCATGGGCCCCATCGTAGCGCGGGCCGCGTCCCGGTAGAGCCGGCGACCTACAGGTCCCGGATCGAAGCGATCACCGTGCAGGGCAGCACCGCGAGTTCGCCGCGGGTCGCCTGCGCTTCCACCACGACGTGCATCCAGACCTGGCGCGCGCCCGACGGCCCGACCACCTTCACCTCGAAGCCGCCCGGCGTCCACTCCGCCGGGTCGTCGCGGGTGAACAGGGCCCGGCGGTGGGCGTCGTCGGCCGTCGGGGCCAGGCGCAGGTTGGCGTAGACCAGGCGCCCGCCGGCGGCGGCCGCGGGGTCCTCGGGGACCTGGGGGTCGGGGACCGGGGTCGCGGACAGCGTGCCGAGCGGGTCCATGTCGTAGAAGGCGGTGTCCACCGTCCCGTCGGGGTCGAGCGCCACCTCGAGCCCGTGGCGCTGCACGAGGTCGATGACGGCGGTCCGCCGCTCGACGGCGTTCTCGATCCCGGCGATCTGGCTGTAGGAGGGGAAGCGCCCGCTGCGCCACACGACGAGGTCCACCGCCGGGGTGGCGCCCGGGCCGTTCACGACGTAGCGGTCGGTCGCGTGCGGGTACACACACACGAAGCGGTAGGTATCCACGTAGCGGGTCACCTGGCCGAGGGGGTCCACCAGCACGGCAAGGGCGTCGTCCTCCTCGAGGAAGAGCAGCAGGTTGCCCGTGTGGGGGTCGCCGGCCGGGTCGGGTTGCAGGATGCCCAGTTCGTCGGCGAGCGGCAGCCGCGCCGTCCCCACGCGCGGGAGGCGGTCGAGCACGAGGGCCTCGAGGTAGCCCTGGCCCACCGCGTCGTTCACGAAGAGGCGCCGGCTCGCCGTCACCAGCTCGCGCAGTTCGTAGGCGACGCGCTGCCCGCGCTCCGTCACCCGCCGCACGGCGGAGAGGTAGCGCTCGGCGTTGCGGGTGCCCGAGATCGTGCCCTCGAGCACGAGCGAGATCAGCGCCACCATGCCCAGGACGATCACGACCTCCAGGGCGCTCAAGCCGCGCTCGCCCGGACGGCCAGGGCTAGCGGTTGACATAGATCTTCTCCATGTGCTGGCTGTAGTGGAGCGCCTCGCTGCGGCGGAACGCGTCGACCCGAAGGAGGTAGGTCCCCTCGGGGAAGCGGCTGGCGGGCGTCTCCCAGACCCAGGCCTCGTCCCCGGCGGGCGTCTGGTCGGCCCGGGTGCGGGCCGGGTCGGGGCCGACGCCCTCGACCCAGGGCAGGACCCCCGGTTCGGCGGGCTCGTCGGTGAGCAGGTTGGCCCAGGTCTTGCCGTTGTCGCGCGAATAGTAGAGCACGTAGACGAGGTCGGCCTCGTCCTCGGCGAAGCCTTCCGGGTAGGCGGCGGTGTAGCTCTGCCCGTCCCAGCGCTTCCACTCGGCGCTCCACTCGATCCGGATGCTCGCGGGGCTGGTGATCTCGGACACCCACGTGGGGAACGTGAGGGCCACGCGCGGAAGTTGGCGCGGGCGGTTGGGGGTGCCCGGGACGCCGCTGGCGAAGTAGCCGTGCAGCAGGGAGACGAGGCTGTAGCGGGCGAGCAGCGAGGTGCCCGCCTCGGTCGTACGGTCCAGGCCGTTGACCACGACGTGCGCCGCGCGGGCGTCCAGGCCCGGCTCCTTGAGCAGCACCAGGGCGCTGCCCAGCGCGCCGCTCTGGTGGTCGTAGAAGCGGCGCAGGAGTTGCCCCGTGTGGCGCGGGAACACGTCGGGCCAGGCGAACTCGTCGCCGACGCCCCCGCTGCCGTTGGCCGTGAGGCTGAACGGCCGGCTGATGGGCATCACGTCGGGAATCTGGAGGTTGTAGCGCTGCGCGAGCTGGGGCCCGTCGTCGACGAGCTGGCCGGTGCGCCCGTCCTGGTACTGGTGGTGGAAGGTGGAGGAGGCCGTCCCGATGTTGAACAGGGAGGTGCAGCCCTCCTCCTGGGTCCGGGAGAAGGCGTCGGACAGGCGCGTCCCGGACGGCTGCTGCGCCGTGGGCACCTGCGAGCGGCGCACGAGGCGGTACTCCCCGCTCGCCGCCCCCGTGTTGGCGCGCAGGTTGCCCGCGACGGCCCACTGGGAGGCGTAGGCGCCGTCCTCGTACAGCTCGCCGATCCAGGGCTTGGACCACCAGGGCGCCCCCGGCACGCGCGGCATGAGCGCCGGGCCGTTGCTGTGCACCAGCTTGCGGCTGCCCCGGATGCTCGAGGTTCCGACGCCCGGGATGATCGTGTTCTCGTACACGTCCCCGGACAGGCCGAAGGGCTTCCCGTCCATCGGGATGCTGTTGGGGTAGCCGTTGGCGCTGTCGTAGCCCACGTCCCCCCCCAGGGAGAGGTAGTAGTACGAGAAGCCCGTGAGCGTCGTCCAGTGGGCTTCGCAGCGCACCAGCGCCGTGCGCAGCCACTCGAAGAAGCGCGGCACGTCGTTCTCGATGCGCCCCCGCCACCGGTCCTTCAGCCGGGCGCCATCGAAGGCGAGCCAGGCCCCGCGGCGGTCCGTGCCCCCGTCCACCAGGTCGTCGAAGTACCAGTTGTAGCCGTGGGGGAAGCTCTCCCCGTTGCGCGCCAGGTCGGCGTACGGGCAGTGGCGCGGGTCGCCCTGGAACTGGTAGCGCTCGCTGAAGGGCACGTCCTCGGGGTCGTCGGTGAACCACACGAAGGTCTCCGACCGGTTCGGCGGGTCGCGGCGCACCGGCCAGAGGGTGCCCGTCGCCAGGTCGGCGCCGATGCGGGTCTCGAAGGCCAGCACGCGGTCGGTCGCGTCGCCGTCGCCGGCCCCGGGGGCCGAGGCGAGCGCCGCGCGGATCGCGGCCGGGGGGAGGGTGACCCGCCACCGGGCCGTGTTCTTCGGGACGTCGCCGCCCGCGGCCAGGTCCCGCTCGAAGGGATTCGGGCTGGAGGCCGAGGCCGGCGTGGGGCAGGGCACGTGCTCCAGGTCGTAGAGCCGCCAGGTCGAGTTCAGCCCGCGGCCCGAGACGTAGGGCGCCTCGAGCGGCGTGCCGTACAGCAGCAGCACCGTGCGCCCGGCCGCCGCGTCGTAGGCGACCGTGTACCACATCTCGCCGCGCTCGAAGCCCCCGTCGCAGACCCCGTTCCTGTTGTCGTCCGTGAACGGCTCGGCGGGGTCGTAGACGCCGTCTGCGTCCTGGTCCACGAAGGGCTCCCCGTAGCGGTCGACGTAGGCCTGCTCGCGCGCCGGGTCGCCATGGTCGGCGGGGTCCCAGGGCACGAACGGGGCGGCGGGCAGGATCGTGGGGCCGTCCCGTTGGCCGTTGCCGTTGCGGTCCCAGTAGGGCTCGGCCGCGTCCCAACGGCCGTTGCCATTGAGGTCCGTGTAGCGCTCGGCCGGCCGGGCCGGGTCGAAGCGGCCGTTGCCGTTCCCGTCGGCGAGGGACTCGCTCGTCGGCGTGAACGCGCCGTCGCCGTCCCCGTCGGTGAACGGCTCGAAGGGCTCCCGCACGCCGTTTCCGTTCAGGTCGAGGAACGGCTCGGCCACCTGGCGGATGCCGTCGCCATTGAGATCGCCAAACGGCTCGGGGTAGCGCGGGGCGGCGTGAAAGGCCTGGTAGGGATCGGCGCTGCCGTCGGCGTCTGCGTCGATCCCGCCGGGGAGCCGCTCCACGAGGAGGGTGGGAGCCGGGGCGCCGTTGGGGTTGGCCGCGAAGTCGCCCCCCGGGATCACGACCGAGATCGGCACCCCGGCGTCGCGCGCGCCGTTGCCGTTCCAGTCCTCGAAGGGCTCGCCGGCGTCATGTTCGCCGTCGCCGTCCTGGTCGGTGAAGGGCTCCTCCTGCGTCATCAGCGGCACGTGCCCGGAGGGGAACGCGGCCTTCCAGGCGTGCACGCGCAGGACCGGCGCACGGGAGAGCGCGTCGCTTCCGGCCACGCGCCGGGCGTGGAGCCGCTCGGGGTGCGCCACGACGCGCCAGCCGGGGAAGCGGTCGGGGGCCTTGGCGGCGTCGGAGACGTTGCGCACGGCGGGCATCGGGAGCAGTTCGCCGTGCAGGTTCACCAGGATGGCGCTGTGGTAGCGCTCGGGCTCCGCGATCATGCGGTCGAGCAGCAGCCGAAGCGTCGGGGCGTCGTCGCGGTCCAGGCCCGCCGCGACCCGGGCCGCGAAGCGGGCCGCCTCCTGCGGCGCGCGCATGGCGTGGTTGTGCCCGTCGGCCAGCGCGTAGGGCCAGGGGTTGTCCGGCCCGAAGTCGTTCACGAACGCGGGCGCGGCCACGCCGTCCCGGTTGAGCCGCGCGCCCATGCGCTCGGGCACGTAGTAGCGGTCCGACGCCTCCCCTTCGGGCATCGTGCCGGGGTAGACGTGGGTCCAGGGGATGTCCTCGCGGCTGTCGCGCACGAGGTTCGTGTAGGGGGCGTACTCCTCGTCGCGGCCGAAGCCCGAGCGGGTGATCCAGTGCGTGCGGAACTTGAGGCCGGGGTTGCGGCTCTCCAGGTCCTGGATCGAGCCCTCCACGAAGGCCTGCATGGCCTCCATGTAGACCCACCAGCCCGGCACGTTCTCCAGCGCCAGCAGGTACAGGTCGTACACCTGCGTCGAGGGGTAGGCGTCGGCGATGGAGCGTACCAGGGAGGCGACCTCGGCCATGCGCTCGCCGGGAAAGGCGTCGCCAGCCCGCATGCGGAACACCCGGACGGTGACCATGCGCAGGTCGCGGGTGCTGGTGCCGGGCACGCGCCGCACGGAGATCTGGCGCCCCCAGCGCCACACGCCCTGGTCCTGGACGTTGCCCGAGAGCGCGTGGTCCGGCGCCACGAAGGACTCGGGGTCGTCCGGGTCGCGGGCGATCGTGAGCGCGGGCACGACGGTCACGCCGTCGTCGAAGCCGTCCAGGTCCGAGGCCAGTTCGCCCTGCCCGCTGTCCACGTAGGCCTTCAGTTCGGCGATGATGCTCAAGGCCTTCTGCCGCGCCCAGACCTTGTCCCGCGACCAGTCCGCCTGCTGCGAGCCGCGCGAGATGTAGGCCACGCCGGCCATCGCGGCCAGGGAGATCAGCACGGCCGAGATCAGCACCTCGATCAGGCTGAAGCCGCGCGCCATCCGCATCGTCGCTCCCGTCCGCCGGCCCTGCCCCAAAGGCCGGATCCGCGGCGTCCCTATCGGCCAGCCGCGGGGTGGGGGTGAAGGGGGGGAAGGGTCAGTCGACCGCCCCCAGCGGGGCCGCCGCCCGGCGGTCCCGGACCCGGAACGGGGCCTTGGAGTGGCGGTACTGCCCGATGCGCACCAGCAGGTCGCCGGTCAGGGCCGAGTCCTGCTCCACCTCCGTGTAGTCGCCTCCGCTGCCCCGCAGCGTGATCCGGCCGGTCGCGATCACGGTGCCCCGGATCATGGCCGGCGCCTCCACGGTGAGGTCGCCCTCGACGTAGAGCACGCCGTTGAAGAAGGAATTGCTGCCGCTGCGGATGGTCACGTCGCCCCGCACCGCGAGGAGCGCGAGGCCCTTGAGGGGCCGCGCGCGATCGAAGACGACGTCGCCGATCACCACGTTGAGCGAGTAGGCGCGCAGTTCGCCGGGCACCCCGCGCTCGGGGTCGTCGGTGCTCAGGTCCGCCATGCCCTGGAGCTCGGGCCAGCTCAAGCCGAACACGTCCTCGATCCGGTCCGCGTAGGCGGGCACCGCGCTCAACGACCCCTTGACCTCGGCCCCGCCCGTGCCCGGACGCCCCGTGCGGCGCGGGTAGGCGATGGCCGTGTCGCCGGTGACGCGCACGCGGCTGGTCGCCGTCACGTTGGAGCCGCGCCGGGCGCAGATCGCCGCGGCGGCGGGCGGGACGACGTTGAGGCGCCGGATCTCGGTGCCCCAGGTGCTCACGCCCAGGCGCGTGTTCGCGCCCACGCCGAGCGCCGACTCGGGGTCCTGGTAGCGGAACACCTCGCCGCGGCTGGTCAGGTACCAGATCGTCCCCTGGCCGGCCAGGCCGCGCTTGGCGGAGACGTCGCGGGTGGCGGAGGCGGGCGTGAAGGCCCCGTCCCCGTCCAGGTCGACGTAGGGCTCGCCTTCGTCGTGTTGCCCGTTGCCGTCGGCGTCGGTGTAGGGCTCCTCCTCCCGGCCGTAGAACACGGTGTAGCGGCCGACGATGCCGGGCGCGATCTCGAAGGCGCGCACGAGGCCCTTGCTCACGTCCTGCGTGTCCACCTCGGTCGCCTCCGTGGTCTCGGTCCGCACCACGTGGGTCTCCGTCGGGTTCGTAGCGGTGGCGTCCAGGCCGCCTTCGATGAGCGTCGGCCCGTCCTTCTTCTTCGCCTTCTTGACGCCCTCCTTGCCGTAGGTGTCGGGGCTGCCGCTCTCCAGCGCCGCGACGTCGGTGGTGAGCGCCGTGCGGCCCTCGGCGTCCCGCGGGGCGAAGGCGACCACGGGCTGCACCGGCTGGCGGCGGAACCAGGCGTAGGCATCCGTAAGGCCCGCCTGGGCGATCTCCTCGGCGTGGCCCTGCGCGCTGAACTCAAAGCGCGCCGCGCTGTCCACCGCCCGGATCTCGTCGGTCCCGGCGAGGATGATCCCGGCGACCAGGAAACTCGAGAACAGGGCCCAGACCGCGACCGAGCCGCGCTCCCGGGCGGGCGAGGGGGTCGAAGGCAGAATTCGTGCTGACATGGCGGCGCCCCACGGGGGCCACCACGATCCCGTCCACAAGTCCGGGGCGACTCTAGCCCAGCGGTCGCGGCCGCCCACCGGCCCCCGCCCGGGCGGTCGCTATGGGCGATTCGCCCCGGCGGCGCCGCCCCGTGCTAGAGGAGCGCCCATGCGCATCCTCCTGGGCAGCGGCGGCTTGAGCACGGAGGCCCGCCGCGCGGCGTGGCGGGGGGAACTGGACCGCTTCCTGGGGCCCGTGGGGCGCGTGCTCTTCGTCCCCTACGCGGTGAAGGACCACGGCCGCGTCCTTGCGCGCATGGGCGAACTGGACCTGTGGGCCGGGCGGGAGGCCGTGGGGCTCCACCAGGCGCCCGATCCCCGCGCGGCGGTGGCCACGGCGCCCGCGCTGCTGGTGGGCGGGGGGAACACCTTCCTGCTCCTGCGCACGCTCCAACGCCTGGGGCTCCTCGCCCCCATCCGCGCCCGCGTGTCCGCCGGGATGCCCTACGTGGGCATCAGCGCGGGCACCAACGTGGCCTGCCCCACCATCTGCACGACCAACGACATGCCCGTCGTGGCCCCGCGCAGCCTCAAGGCGCTGGGCCTGGTGCCGTTCCAGGTCAACCCCCACTACTTCAGCGGCCCGATCCACATCGCGACGCCGGGGGGCTTCGTGCCCTACGGGGGCGAGACCCGCGACGACCGCCTGCGCGAGTTCCACGAGTGGAACCGCACGCCGGTCGTGGCCCCCTGGGAGGGCGGGTGGCTGGTGCAGGAGGACGGCCCCACCCGGGTCGGCGGCGCGCCCGCGCGGCTGTTCCGGCGCGGCCAACCGGCCCTGGACCTGGAGCCCGGCGCGACCCTGGAACCGCACCTGGCGCCGCCGGCACGCCGGGGCCGGGCCGGCTCGCCGTAGACTCCGGGCCATGGCCCCGTATGGCGCCCCCACGGTGCTTGCGCTCTGGCTGCGCCGCTCGCCCGGCGCCGCGCCGGAGCCCCAGGCGGCGCTGCGCCTCGAAGCCGGGCGCGGCGTCGTCGGGGACCACACCCTGGGCCGGCGGCGCCACGTCACGCTCCTGTTCGAGGAGGAGTGGGGCGCGGCGTGCGCGGCGCTGGGCGTGTCCGTCGCCCCGTCCGCGCGGCGGGCGAACGTGCTGCTCTCCGGCCAGGGGGGCCTTGGCCTGATCGGCCGGCGCGTGCGCCTGGGCGAGGTGGAACTCGAGATCGAGGGCGAGACGCGCCCCTGCGCCGTGATGGAGGGGGGTGCGGCGGGCCTCATGGAGGCGCTCACGCCCGATGGCCGCGCCGGCGTGTGGGGCCGCGTCCGGGTGGGCGGGACCGTGGCGCCCGGCGCGCGCCTCACGGTGCTGGATTGAGCGGGCGGCGGAGGGGCCGGCCGGCGCGCGTGCCATGCGCGTGATGCACATCAACACGGAGCGGGGCTTCCGCGGGGGGGAGCAGCAGGTGCTGTACCTCGTGCGCGGGCTGGCCGAGCGGGGCGTGGCCCAGGAGGTCGTGTGCCAACGCGGCGGCGCGCTGGCGGCGCGGCTGCGCGCCGCGGGCGTCGAGCCCGTCGAACTCGCCTTGGGCGGCTACCTCGACCTGGGCTCGAGCCGGCGCATCCGCCGGCGGCTCCGCGCCCATCCCGTGGAGGTGCTGCACCTGCACACCGCGCAGGCCCACGCGATCGGCGTCCGCGCCGCGCGCGGCCTGGGGGCGCGGCGCCCGCGCACGGTCGTCTCCCGCCGCGTGTCCTACAGCATCTACCGGCACTCCTTTCTGGGGCTCAACCGCCTCAAGTACACGCGCGGCGTGGACCTCATCCTGTGCGTGGCCGAAGCGGTGCGCGAGCGCCTGCTCGCCGACGGACTGGGCCCCGAGCGCCTGGCCGTGGTGCGAAGCGGCGTCGACCTGGAGCGGCTGTGCGGCGCCGACCGGGGCGCCGCCCGCGCGGCGGCGCGCGCGCGGCTCGGGCTCGCGCCCGACGCGACCCTCCTCGGGCACGTCGGAGCCCTCACCCCGGAGAAGGGGCACGGCGTGCTCCTGGAAGCGCTCGCCCCGCTGCTCACCGGCCCCGCGGGGCCGCACCTGGTGCTCGTGGGCGAAGGCCCGCGGCGCGCCGCGATCGAAGCCGAGGTGCGGGCGCGCGGACTCGCCGGGCGTGTCCACCTCGCGGGCTTCGCCGCGGACACGGTGCCCTGGCTGCTCGCCTTCGACCTGTTCGTGTTCCCGAGCCTCATCGAAGGCATCGGCGGCACCCTGATCGAGGCCCTGGGGGCGGCGCTGCCCTGCGTGGCCTCGCGCACGGGGGGGCTGCCTGAGGTCGCGCGGGACGAGGTCGAGGCCCTCCTGGTGCCGCCGGGCGACGCCGGGGCGTTGCGCGCCGCGGTCGGGCGCCTGCTCGGCGATCCGGCCCTCGGGGCGCGCCTGGGCGCGGCCGGGCGCCGGCGCGTGGAAGAGCGCTTCACCGTGGCGCGCATGGTCGAGGGGACGCTCGCGGCCTACCGCTCGCTCCTGGGCGCCCCCGGAGCCCCCTGACCGGTGCGCGTACTCCTCGACGTGACCTCCGCGGCCAAGCCCCGTCCGACGGGCATCGCGAACTACGCCCGCGCGCTGGTGGGGGCGCTGCTCGCGCTGCGGACGCCGCATGAGTGGCGCACCGGAACCCGCCCGGGCCGCTGGCGCACGCGCCGCCATGCGCGGGACCTGCGCGGGAGCGACGGCCGCCCGCCGCGCCTCCTCCTCGGCCCCGGCTACGCGTTCGGGGCGGGCCGTCCCGACCTCCTCCACGCCCTGGGCGTGCGGCTGCCGCGCCACGGCCGCTACGCCAAGGTCGTGACGATCCACGACCTGGGCACGATCGACCGGCCCGACCTCACGCCGGCAGACTGGAGCCGGCGGCGCGCGCGGCGCATCGCCGAGAGCGTGGCCCGCGCGGACGGCGTGGTGACGCCCTCGGCCTTCACGCGCGGGCGTCTGCTCGCCGCCTTCCCGGACCTGGACCCGCGGCGGGTGGCGGTCGTCCCCCACGGCGTCGACGCCGCGCGCTTTGCCCCGCCGGCGCCCGCGGCCGCGGCGGCGACCGCCCGCGCGCTGGGCCTCGCGCGCCCGTTCGTGCTGCACGTGAGCGCCTACGCGCCCCGCAAGAACCAGGCGTTGCTGGTGCGCGCCTTTGCGCGCAGCGGGCTCGCCGCGGAGGGCGACCTCGTCTTCTGCGGGCCGCGCGGGGCCGGCGCCGAGGCGCTGGCCGCGGTCGCCCGCGACGCGGGCGTCGCGCCGGCCGTGCGCTTCCTGGGCTACCTGCCTTTGGAGCAGGTGCCACTCCTGCTGGGCGCGGCGCGCTGCTTCGTGGTCCCGAGCCGCTACGAGGGCTTCGGACTGCCCCTGCTCGAGGCGCTGGCGTGCGGGACCCCGGCGCTGGCGGCGCGCGCCTCCTGCCTGCCGGAGGTGGGCGGCGACGCCGCGTTGTGGTTCGACCCGGACGACGAGGAGGGACTGGCCGCGCTCCTGGCGGGGCTGTGGCCCGACGCGGCGCGACGGGCGGCGCTCGGGCGCGCCGGGCGGGCGCAGGCCGCCGGCTTCACCTGGGAGCGCACCGCCATGGCGGCGGCGCTGCGGCGCGCCGCGCGCTGACGGGCCACCGCCGGCTACGGCACCCAGTCGGCGACGAAGACGTTCAGCTCGCGCGGGCTGGCGGCGTTGCGGCTGCTCGTGAAGACCAGCCTGGAGCCGTCGCGCGTGAACATCGGGAACGAGGCGAAGCCGTCGGCCCACGTCACGCGCTCGAGC
>JAPKHB010000590.1 GCA_026647295.1 Planctomycetota bacterium
GCAACATCCGCGGGTTGGCCATGATCAAAGCCGCAAGCAGCAAAACGTGAAACCAACCGGGCAGGATTGCCGTTGCGCCTGCAACCCGGGTATCGCAACGGCGCAACCGGCAGTCACGCCGGCTGCAATGCCGCAGCCAGAATCAATGCGACTCATTCATTCAAGGAATCAGGCATGAATCAAACGCTCACAGCGCCGGCCGACAGTCACCTTCCCCAATTGCAAGTGCTTGCCGATCCGCGCGCGATGAAGGAGCATTTGCAGCGTCAGCTTCCCGGTTTCGCTGCCGGCCATTTGCACATTCACGATCTGCGGCTGCTGCAGATGCGCTACAAACCCGGCAAGAAATGCGAGGTTTGCTATGAGCTGCACATCAGTGATCTGCAATCCGGCAGGAGTGGCGCGCAGATATTCTCCGGCGTCATCGAAGCCAAAGGCAAACTGGCCGCCCGCCTCGCCAAAGCGCAAAACCAGTCGCAGGTGCAACCGCAATTCGGTCCGGCGCTGCATCTGCTGCCTGAACTGGATTTGTTGCTGTGGGGCTTTCCGAATGATTCCCGGCTGAGGCATCTGCATCGCCTGTTGGACAGCGATCGCCGCCGTGACCTGCTCCGCTCGCACGAGGAACTGCTGCGGCCTGCGCCGGGCGCAACGTTGGTGACGGCCGAGGCTGAAGTCGTGAAGTATGCGCCCTGGGATCGCTGCACACTGCGGCATGCGTTGCGCTTCAGCGAGGGCAGCACAAC
>JAPKHB010000591.1 GCA_026647295.1 Planctomycetota bacterium
GGCGCAGGCCGAAGCGGCCGTGGGTCATGCGCGCCAGCCGCTGCGAGGCGTCCTCGAGCCCTACCAGCGCCTGCCGCAAACCCATGCCCCGCAGCCGGACAGTCTGCACGTCGCTGTCGTCGCTGATACCGTCGCGCCTACGGAGCTTCCCGTCGAAATTCCCAGCAAACCCGACACGCTCTTGCCCGAGGCTTTGCCCAGCGAAGACAAGATCGTCGCGCAATTCAAGGACAATCGCGTTTCTGTTTTGATCAAAGTGAATTCGGCGGAAGGCCGAAATGCGGCGCTGGGCGATCGCATCCTGTATGATCCCGCCGCCTGGTCAACGATTTCGCCCACCCTTACCCGCACCGATTCGGGTGACTTTGTCGAGGTGCCGTTCGCGCTGTTGAATTATGAATACAAGCGCAAGGCCTTGCTGCAGATCTTTCCGGCCAATGTTGAAAATGAAGAGGGGTGGATGCACGTGGTGCATTACAAGGGCGAGACCTTGTGGGCGATCGCCGAAACCTATACCGGCGACGGCAGGAACTACACCGCGTTGGAAAAAGAGAATAACCTCGCGCCCCATACGCCTTTGAGCCGGGGGCAGCGCCTCCGCATTCCCACCAACCTGCTGGCGAAATCACTGCGCAATACTTCTTTTCCGGAATTCGTTGCGCTGCCGCATGACACGGCGGCGGCGCCGGTGCGATCAGCGCGCTCAGCGGAGCGGCCGGTTTCACGCGACCCGGCGTTGAAATTCC
>JAPKHB010000592.1 GCA_026647295.1 Planctomycetota bacterium
ATTCGGCTGGCGGATGGCAAAGTCGGCTGGCTGCCGCAAGCGGCAGTGGGCGTGATTTGAATGCCGGCACGCAGGAATTCCGCCAAGTCTGCCAGCAGGGGAATTGGGGTCATGATCGGGGCCTTGCCGTTGCCGGTGCTTCCGGCCGGCTTCTGCTCCTCGATCCGCCCGCAAAGCTTCATTCTCACGGGATGATTGAAAAGCAATGTCGGAACTTACACAGGACTATCGCAAGCTGGTGCGCACGCCCTGGCTATGGCTCGGCGCGCTCGCGCTGCTGTTTGTGATCGGCGAGTTGGGCTTCAACATCGTCGAGGCCGCGATTGGACGGTACCTGGTGTGGCACAACCCCGGCCGCGAAAAGATCGGCCGCAGTTGGCAGGAGGATCAAAACCGGCTGCTCGCCAACACCAACCTCGAACGCATCACACAAGTGCGGCGCGAGCAGTTGAGTTTGATCGCCGGCATCTCGAAGTTCGAGGAGCTGGTGAATTTCACCGCCTCCAACGCCCGCACCGAGCTGCCGCCCGAACAATTCGGCTTGATCTATCGCGAGCTGCCGGCACTGTTCCGGCCGTTGCTGGTGCCCACCGGCAGCATGGTCAGCTTCAACCGCGAGCGCAGCGTCGCGCAGGTCACGGTCAACCGCTATCCCGACCGTCTCGATCTGTTTCTGCTCGATGCCAATCGCGAGGTGTTGTATCAAACCTCCCTGCCGGCGGATCAGCTCGAAATGATCGTCA
>JAPKHB010000593.1 GCA_026647295.1 Planctomycetota bacterium
GCTTCTTTGCGCAGGAGCGCGAAAACAATCCGGACGAGGAAAGCGCCTGGCAGGATTTGCTGGCGCAACCGTTGGATCTCAACCACGTTGCGGGCGCTGAGCTTTTCCGCCTGCCCTTTCTGACCTTCACTCAGGTCGAAAACTTTCTCGCCGCGCGTGACTCCGTGGTCTATTTCGAGAGCCTTGCGCAAGCCTTGCAGGCGCTGCATCTCACTGGCGATACGCTTGCCGCCGGCCGGTTGATTTTCACGGTCTCTTTGCCGGCCGCGCCGGTACTGTGGCAGAGCGCCGTGCGCACGCGTCTCAGCCGGCCGGCCACGACTGCGGCCAACTGGCCGGGCTCTGCTTTGCGTAGTTACACCTCGATCCGGCTCGAGCGCAACAACCTGCGGCTGGGTCTGCTGGCGGAAAAAGATCCCGGCGAAGCACGGTGGGATGATCACCGCCTGTTCCATCTGGCCTGGCAGGTGGAAAAGCCGCACGCTGCCTGGCATGCCGTCGTAGGAAGCTATCGCGTCGAATGGGGAATGGGATTGGCGCTGTGGAGTCCCTATGGCGTCACCATTGCATCCGATGTTCATGCCGCGGCGCGGCGCAGGAGCCGCGGGCCGCGACCAACGCTGTCGGCCAATGAAAGCGCAGCGTTGCAGGGCGCGGCATTTGCCACCCGTCATCGCGGCGTGGAGTTTTCCGGCTTTGGCAGCTCGCGGCTTTTGGATGCTACGCTCGATGACGCAGG
>JAPKHB010000594.1 GCA_026647295.1 Planctomycetota bacterium
GGAAGCTGCCGGTCGCGCCGGCTGAGGTTCGAGTTGTGCCTGGTTGAGCACGTCTACGGCGACTTGCTCAGCCGCGTCACTCGCTTGCCGGTAGTAGGACAGGCGTTTGCGGCACAGGCTGCATTCCTGCAAATGAACAAACACCTCGCGCGCGGTGCCCTCCGGCGTAAAGGTCTCGCCACTGTGTTCAGCCTGTTTTTTCTCGGAGAGATATTGCAGGATTGCGTCCGCGTCGGGATGGGTGGCCTGCAGGTGAGGGCTGACCAATTTTCTTAATTGAGAAGATTCGCGAATGAGCTGCTGGCAGCTTTGACAATGCTGAAAATGCTGGTGGGCTTTTTGCAGGAGTGCTTCCGGAATAGGCTCGTCCAGGCGCAGGGCTCGCCTAACGCTTTTGTGCTCGATGTGCGTCAAGTCCATGGTGACGATCCTCCCCATGTTTTGGATTCATCAGGCTAACCAAATTTTTTTTTGCGCGAAAGTAGAGCAAACGAACGGTGTCGACGGATTTGTTCAACTGCCGCGCGATTTCATCATATTCCATGCCATCCAGCAGGCGCATGGCAAGCACCACGCGCTGTTCCGGCTGCAGACGCTGGATAAGCAATTCGACCTCCAATCTGGCTTCGATGCGTGAAGACTCCGGCTCCGCCTGCAGAGAATCCGGTACTTCTGTTCCGGGCTTTTCGAGCATGGCCTCGATCGAATCGACGGCCTCGCGATAACGCTTTCGCATGA
>JAPKHB010000595.1 GCA_026647295.1 Planctomycetota bacterium
CGAGCTCAACGAGAAGGACCCGGCGGGCCCCGCGCGCGAGGTGCTGCTGTCGACGGTCGAGGGCGTGGCGAAGGCCCCGGTGACGGACGCCGAGGTCGAGCGCGCGAAGGGCCAGCTGCTCAAGCAGATCGACCTCATCCTGAACGACTCCGAGCGCGTCGGGGTGCTGCTGCAGAACGCCGACGAGCAGATCGTCGCCCCGACCGTGTACGACGACGTCTCCTTCAGCCCGCGCAACTACGGCTACACCGACCGCGAGGTCGAGGAGAAGGCGTCCTTCGCGCTGCGCCGCGTCGGCTTCGCGCAGGCGGGCCAGCATGGCGTTCAGCGCGCGCACCACCTCGCGCACCTCGAGCGGCACGCTGTGCGGGTCGACCGGCGAGAGATCGTTGCCGGAGCGCTCGGCGAGCTGGCGTTCCAGCCGCTGCAGCGAGGCCAGCCCGGCCGTCACGCCGAAGCGCACCACCGCGCCGGCGGCGATCAGCACGAAGATCATCGCCAGGCCCAGGCCGAGCAGCAGGTCGCGCACGGCGTCGTGCCGCTTGTTCAGGGTCTCGGCCACGGTCACGTAGAAGCCTTCCTTGCCGGCCAGCGGATGCAGGCGGACGCCGCGGATCGCCTCGCCGCGCTGCAGGGCGGCGAAGACCTCGGCACGGACCTCGGCACGGGTCCTGGACGAGCCGGCCTGCGACGCGAAGTCGACCACGGAGGCCTCGCCGTGGCGGATCGCCTCCCC
>JAPKHB010000596.1 GCA_026647295.1 Planctomycetota bacterium
CTTGCTGCCGGTCCAGGGTTTCCTGAGCGAAGAGTTTTCGCGCGAGGTCAAAATGCCCTGGCAGACGCACGCCGGCATCGACATTGCCGGCAAGCGCGGCTCGGTGGTGGTGGCTTCGGGGGGCGGTTACGTCGTCTTCGCCGGCTGGCACAGTGACCTCGGCAATCTCGTGATCATTCACCACGGCGGCGATTTGTTCTCCTATTATGGCCACAACGACCGCCTGCTGGTGCGCGAGAAGAGCCTGGTGAAACGCGGTGACCCCATTGCGCTGCTCGGCAGCACCGGCCGCAGCTCGGGCCCCCATCTGCATTTCGAAATCTCGCAGGGCGGAAAATCCGTGGATCCGCGGGAATTCCTCCTGACTCTTCGGTCGGGCTCCCTGCAATAAACAGTTTTGATTCTTTCAACACGAGGCAATGATGTTGGGAAAAAAGGAAATGGAAGATTTCGACAAAGGCGGAGACCTCAATACCATCATCGGCAAAGGCTCCATCGTGGAAGGCTCGATCAAAGTGCAGAGCAGTCTGCGCATTGACGGCCGCGTGAAGGGTGACATCACCGCGACGGATTCGCTGGTGATCGGCAAAGACGGAGAAGTGGAAGGCGAAATCCGCGTGAAAAACGCGATCATCGGCGGCCGCATCAAGGGCAAAGTCTTCGCCAGCGGCAAAGTGGTGCTGGAGGCGAAATCCTCCTTCAACGGCGAAGTCAAAGCCTCCAAGCTGGTCATC
>JAPKHB010000597.1 GCA_026647295.1 Planctomycetota bacterium
GCAGCCGGCCGGTCAGCGATTGATAGAGCACGACGCCCATCGCGTAGACGTCGAAGCGCGGATCGACCTCTCGCGGCGCCCCGAGCTGCTGCGGGGACATGTAGCGCGGCGTGCCGAGCGCCACGCGCGACTTGGTGAGCGGCACGTCCCCGTCGGGCTCGTAGAGCTTGGCGATGCCGAAGTCGAGGATCTTCGCCAGCGGTGGAGCGCCGTCCGTGCTCTCGCAGAGGAAGATGTTCTCGGGCTTCAGGTCGCGGTGGATGACGCCCTCGCGGTGGGCCTCGGCCACGCCCCGGCAGGCCGGGACGAGCAGCTCGAGCGCCTCGCGCGCGCCGAGGCGCCCGCGCCGGAGGCGCTCGGCGAGCGACTCGCCGCGGCGGAGGCGAACGCGACGCCCGAGACGGCCGCGCGCCTGAACGTCACGCAGCAGCGCCTGCGCGACCGCGTGGACCGTCTGCGCGACTGGCAGAACCGCCTCCAGCGCGTGCAGGCAGGGCTCGAGCGCCTCGCCGCCGCCGGCGCCGCAGCAACAGGCAGGAGAGAGACGTCAGCGGCACCAGCCCTCGGGCACCGCGGGGGGAGCGTACGGGGCGAGCGAGGGGTCGGCGACGGCCCGCCCGGCGGCGCTGTCGACGCGGAAGACGCGCGCGTCCGGCCCCGTGCCGAGCTGGAGCTCCTCGAAGTCGGTGATCCAGAACCACCCGGTGAAGACGCTGCCGTCGGCCGAGCGGTAC
>JAPKHB010000598.1 GCA_026647295.1 Planctomycetota bacterium
TCGGGCTGCCCGTCCATACCGGCGCGTTCTCGCGCATGTGGGTCGACCTCAACCGCGGGCCCGAGCACCCCGACGTCGTGCCGCGCGTGAGCTACGGCGCGCTCGTGCCCGGCAACCAGGACCTCGATCCCGACGCGCGCGCCCGCCGCCTCGCCGAGTACCACGCGCCCTACTGGGAGGCGGTGCGCCGCGACGCCCGCGCGCGGCTCCTCTCCATCGGCGCGTGCCTGCAGGTGTCGTCGCACAGCTTCGATCCCGCGCTCGATCCGTCGAACCGCCGCTTCGACGTCGGCGTGCTGTACGACCCCGCGTTCGCGTTCGAGGCCGAGGTCGCCGAGCGCCTCACCTTCGGCCTGCGCGCCGCCGGCCTCGCCTACCCGTGCACCTGCTCGCGCAAGGACATCGAAGACGCGGCGCGCGCGGCCGGGCTCAAAGCCGGCATCTATCCGGGCACCTGTCGCGAGCGGCCAGCCGGCGCGCGCACCCGTCCGGCATGGCGCGTGCGCGTGCCGGACGTAACGGTGGCCTTCGCCGATCGCGCCTGCGGGCGCTACGCGCAAGATCTCGCGCGCGAAGTCGGCGACTTCGTCGTGCGGCGCGCGGACGGCCGTGCGCGAGGCGGCCGCGCAAGTCGACCGGCTCTATCCGCTGCTGCTTCCCTCCGAGGGGAGCTGCACGGTCGGCGGCAACTTGGTGTCGTTCATGTGCAGAAGGGCAGGGGCCAGATCAAGC
>JAPKHB010000599.1 GCA_026647295.1 Planctomycetota bacterium
GTCGCGCCCGAGCACCAGTCGGGTGTCGCCGCCGCCGGCGTCGAACTCGGCGAGCTTCTTGCGCAGCAGGGCGAGCAGCAGGCTCACCGGGTAGGACAGCGGCCGGCGCGCAACCAGCCGTGGCAGGCGCGGCGCCGGGTCGTCGTCGGCGGGCTCAGGGCGGCCGCGCAGGAAGGCGTAGCCCTCGGCCTCGTCGAGCACCAGCTCGAGGGCGAGCACGGCCACGTATTCGCGCACCCGCGCCTGCAGCTGCAGCAGGCTGGACCACTGGCGCTCGTCGGCTTCGCGGTAGAGCACGCCCTTGAGCAGGCCGATGAGCAGCACCGAGAGGTCGGGTGCGGCGGCGGGGCCGGGCGGCTCGGCCGGGCTGGGGGCGAGGTCTTCGTCGTCCATCATTGAGGTGTCCATCGTCTTGACGCTCAGCGCATGAAGATCACCCGCGGCAGGTGCGCCCGGCGGGTGACGGTGCCGCCGTCGGCGGCGCTCGCCTGCCATTCGATCGGCTCGGGCGTGGCCTCGTCGAGGGTGGTGGTGAAGGCGTCGCTGCCGAGCTGCAGGTAGGCGATCAGCTCGGCCAGGCCCTGCTCCAGCGGCTGCGCGGCGACCAGCGCGGCGAGCGTGACCTGGGCGCGGTCCTGCAGGGCGTGGCGGATGTGGCGGGCGAGGCGTGCCTTGTCCACCGTGACCTGCTCGAAGAGCGCGTGCGGATCGACGTCCTCGTCGCCGGCCT
>JAPKHB010000006.1 GCA_026647295.1 Planctomycetota bacterium
CGAGACGGCGCTCGAGCAGCTCGAGCAGCTTGCTGCCGGTCGGTGCCTTGTCGGCCTTGGCCTCGCTGAACAGGCGGCGGATCTGCTTTTCCGAGACGCCGTAGTTGAAGCGCAGCTTCTGCTTTTCGCGCAGCCGCTCGCCGTAGCCGGTGAGCTTGCGCCGGCGGCTCGCGCCGTGCTGGCCGGGCCCGCGCTCCAGGTCGGCCTTCATGTGCTTGGTGGTATCGGAGATCGGCGCGCGGACGCGGCGGCTTTGCTTGACCTTCGGTCCTGTGTATCGACCCATCGGGGGGGCTCCTGGGTCCGGACCCTCAACGGGCGCTGGCTCGGCAGGGCCGAGGGCGGCTGCGGGCACGTGCACCCGAAGCACCGGCGGACCCGGAAGGGTAGGGCCGGAGCGGGGCGGGGCAAGGCGGGCCCCGGGCGGCGGCCCCCGAGGGGCCGACCCGGGGCCTTGGGCCCGGCCGGCCCCCCGGCCGATAGGGGACGCGGATGTCCCCCGCTGTGCCCCCCCCGCCGCCTCCTTCCCGGCCCCCCGGGGGCCGGATCCTTTGGGTCTCGGTCGCCGGGATCTGTGTCCTGGCCACCGCGTGGTGCGCCCACCTGCTCCTGACCGTCGCGGGCCACCAGGCCTCGGTACATGCCGCCGCCGCGTGGCTCTCCCAGGGGGAGGGCCTTAGGGACGACCTCCTGGCGCTGGGCGGGGCCTTGGGGCCGGGGGGGGACGCACCCCTGGACGGGCCCAGCGAGGCCGTCGTGACCGAGGCGCTGGAGGGCCACCTCCAACGTGCGCTACCCGCCCTGCTGGAGGAATCCTCGGCCTGGGTGTCGGTGTGGCGCACCCAGATGGCCGATCTGGGCCACGCGCTGGGCGCCCCCGGCGCGCCCCGGCCGGCGTCGGCGCTCGAGGAGTCCGCCCTGGCCGCCGCGCAGGCGCTGGGCGAGATCCTCCCGCGCGTGCGCGAGCGCCTCCACCGCGAGTCCGAGCGGGCCCGCGCGCTTAGCGGCTGGCTCCAGGGGCTCGTGGGCCTGCTCGCGGCGGGCGGCCTCACGCTGCTCGCGCTGCACCTGCGCGTGATGCGCCAGCGCCAGGCCCTGCGGCAGGCCTTCGAGGCCATCGCCGAGAACGAGCAGCGCTACCGCAACATGTTCGAGCAGAACACCGCGAGCCAACTCCTCATCAGCCCGGGCGACGGGACGATCCTGGACGCCAACCCGGCGGCGTGCGCCTTCTACGGCACGCCGCTGCGCGCGCTGCGGGGAACGACGCTGCTCGACCTCTCCGCCGGCGGGGCCCCCCAGGCGCGCGAGCTGGCCACCATCGTGCAGGGGCTGTCCGGGGGCCAGGCGGTGCTCGCCCAGCAGTTGGCCAACGGCGCCCGGCGCACGGTCGAGTTGCGCACCAGCCCCGTCACGGTGGGGGGGCGCCGCCTCATCTACGCCATCGTCCAGGACGTCACCGACCGCGTGCGGCTCGAGCAGGAGATGCACCGGGTCAAGAGCCTCGAGTCGCTGGCGCTCCTGGCCGGCGGCGTGGCCCACGACTTTGACAACTTCCTGGCGAGCCTGATCGGCAGCCTACACCACCTCAACCTGCGCCTGGCCAACGACCCGGAGTCGCGGCCCGCGGTGCTCCAGGCGCAGGCCGCCTGCCAGCGGGCGCAGTCGCTCACCCGGCAACTGCGAGCCTACGCGCGGGGCGAAGACATCACGCTCGAGCCCGTGCGCCTGCCCAGCCTCCTGCGCGACACGGCGAACTTCGCGGTCAAGGGGCGCCAGACGACCGTCGAACTCGACCTGCCCGAGGCCTTGCCCTGGGTTCGGGCCGACGAGGGCCAGATCGCCCAGGTCGTGCACAACCTCGTCCTCAACGCCTCGCAGGCGATGAAGGACGCGGGCCGCGTGACGGTGGTCGCCCGGCGCGCGGTGCTGGGAGAGGGCGAAGTGCCGGGGCTTGGCGCCGGGGAGTTCGTCCGCATCGCGGTCGGGGACCAGGGCGGGGGCATCCCCCCGGAGAACCTGGACCGCCTGTTCCAGCCGTACTTCACCACGAAGCCCAAGGGCACCGGCCTGGGCCTGGCGATGTCCTACTCCACGTTGCGCAAGCACGGGGGCATGCTCACGGTGGAGTCGCGCCCGGGCGACGGCTGCACCTTCTACGTCTACCTGCCGGCGATCGCCGACGCCGACCTGGCGGGCCCCCGGCGCGAGAGCGCCCCGCGCGTGCTCGTGGTGGCCGAGGACCCGGCCGTGCGCGAGATCGGCCGCAAGGACCTCGTCGAGGCCGGTTTCGAGGTCCTGGTGGGCAAGGACGCCGAGCAGTGTGCCCTGCTGTTGGGCCCGGGGCGCGTGCCCGCGGCCGTGCTCATCGGACTGGCCCCGGATCCGGTCGCCGCCCGCGCGCAGGTGACGCGCCTGCGGCCCCTCGTCGGCGACGCCCTCCTGCTCGGGCTCGCGCCCACCGGGGCGGCGGACCTTCCCCAAGCGGACGCGGGCCTGGACCGGCTGCTGGCGCCCGAGGACATCGCCGCCCAGGTCCGCGCCGTGCTGGCCGACCGCGGCGCGGGCGCGCCCGTCCCGCCGCCCCGCGAGCCGCGCCTGCGCCGCGTCCTGGAGCCCGCCCCCCGCCCCCGCGCGTAGCCTGGAGTCCGGTCCCCGCCGCGCGGCGGGGGCGGGAGGCCTGGATGCGGTGGATCGGCGGCCTGCTCGTGCTGGTGGCGGCTGGCGCCCCCCGGGCCTTCGCGGAGGAGTTCCAGGGTCTTTGGGTCACGGACCTCGGGCGCCTGGACCTGGTCCAGGAGGGGGACGCGCTCTCGGGGACCTACGGCCGGGGCGGGGAACTCAACGGGACCCTCGCGGGGCGTAGCGCCCGCCTCACCTGGCGCCTGGGGCGGGGCGCGGGCACCGCCGAGGTCGAGTTCGCCCCCGACGGCCTTTCGTTCCAGGGCACCTGGAGCGGCGCGGGGAGCGGCGGACGCTTCCACGGTTGGCGCTCGGACGCGCGCGCGGAGCGGGCGCGCCCGGGGCGCTTTGAGGGCGTGTGGCTCTCCTCGCTCGGGACGATGCAACTCACCCAGCGCGGCACCCGGGTGACCGGGACCTACGGCGCCGAAGGCTGGGCGAGCGTGGAGGGGGAGGTTCGGGGGCGGCGCCTTGCGCTCACCTGGAAGCGCCTGGGCGCCTCGGGGCCGGCGTGGATCGAACTCACCCCCGACGGCGAACGCTTCTTCGGCCTCACGGAGGAGTCCCCGCCCGCGACCTGGATCGGCGCCCGCCTGTCGGGCTTTGCCCGGCACGCTCGCGCCAAGCCCGGCGTCATCACCGAGGGCCGGGCCGACAACGGGATGCTCTATTTCGTGCGCGTGCCCCGCCCCGCCCGCCCCGGCCACCCGCTGGACACGATCGTGCTGCTGCACGGCTCGAACTGGACGACCCGCGGCATGGTCCAGCAGGTCGTCCAGCGCTTCCCCGATCTGGCCGAGCGCTACGCCATCCTCGGCCTCCAGGGCCAGCAATGGGTGAGCGTGAGCGACCCGCCGGACCTGCGGTTCAACTACACCTACGTCAACTGGACCGGGCGCAGCACCTACCAGGGGTTCCCGAACACGGACCGCGAGAGCCCCTACCTCGTGACCCAGGTCGTCGACGAACTGAAGGAGGTCTACGGCCTGGGGCGCGTGTTCGTGGGGGGCCACAGCCAGGGCGCCTTCCTCACCTACCTCCTGCACCTTCATTACCCCGAGAAGTGGGCGGGCACCTTCCCGATGGCCGGCGGCCTGATCCTCCAGGCCGAACCGGATGCGTTTGACGACGAGGCGCTGCGCCAGGCCCAACGCGCGGTGCCCATGGCCATCGTGCACGGCACCCGCGACGAGGTCGTCCCGTTCGCCACGGCCCGCTACGCGTTCGAGCGGCTGCGCTCGCACGGCTTCGGGCGCCTGGCCCTGTTCGCGCCCGACCGGGGCCACGCGTTCGACTTCCTGCCGCTTGACGAGGTCATGGCCTGGCTCGAGGGCCTGGCGAGCGCAGCGCCCGCCCGGCTCGAGGCCTTTGCCACGGCGCAGGCCGAGGCCGGACGCTGGCGCGACGTGGCGGCGGCGCTGGTCCGCGCCGACGAACTGCGCCTGGGCCCGCGGCTGGCCGCCGTGGCGCGGCGGCTGGACGCCGAGGCGTCAAGGGAGGCCCCCCGGCACCTGGCGGCCATCCGGGCGGACGACGGCCCGGCCTGGGTGGAGCCCTACCTGGCCTGGCAGGACGCGTTCGAGTACGCCCCGGCCGCCCGCGAGGTCGTCGCGGCCTACCGCGCGATCCAGGCCCGGCACGACCCCGAGGCCCGCCGCCTGGTCTCCGAAGCCCAGGCCGCCTTCCGCAGCGGCCGGGCCGAGGAAGGCTGGGCCCGCTACGAAGAGGTGGTCACCCGTTGCTACGCCAGCAAGATGTACCGGATCGTGCAGGCCTGGCTCGCCGACCGCCGCTAGCCCCCACCCCCCGGGCAGGGCAGAATGGCCCCCGCACGCGCCCGTAGCTCAGTTGGTAGAGCGTCAGCCTTCCAAGCTGAATGTCGTGAGTTCGAATCTCATCGGGCGCTCCATCCTCTCTTCGTCCCATTGCGCCCTATCGCGCTTCCTCGCACGAACGGGCGCGTTTGGCGAGTTCGCGCCGCCGGCCCCGCAGACGCCCCAAAGTGCAGGAAAGCGCAACGAAACGACGCTGGTTCTTCACCACTGTGTTCACAGGTGTCTGAGCGCGCCCCGCGCCCGGCCGCGTTACCTGCGCCTACGCCCGCCGGTTCCAGGTCCGCAGCGGCTCGGCGGCCGGCGCCTCGCGCGGCGCCTCGGGCAGCGGCAGGCGCTCGACGCTGGCCTTTAGGTCCAGGAGGCGCGGGTCGGTGTAGCGCTGCATCGTGAGCGAGATGTCCGCGTGGCGGGCGAGCGCCTGCGCCGTGCGCGGATGGGCGCCCGTGGCGGCGAGCCAGGAGACGTAGGTCGTGCGCAGGGCGTGGAAGTCCACCACGCGCCCCGTGGCGTCCCGGCGCGGGATGTCCGCGGCCTTCAGGTCCCGGTGGAAGGTGAGCGAGTTGGGGAAGGCCCCGGCGGGAACGACGGGGTCGGCGGGCTGGGCTCCGCGGGGGCGGTAGGCCCGGAGCAGGTCCACGAGCCGCCCGGGCAGCGGCACGGCCTGGTCGCGTCGGCTCTTGGCCGAGGCGGCCGGGATGCGCACGAGGCCCCCCTCCAGGTCCTGCCAGCGCAGGCGCCGGATCTCCCCGGCCCTTAGCCCGGCCCCCAGCGCGAGGCTGTAGATCACGGCCCGCGTCTCGCCCAGGCGCGTTAGCCGCGCGTGTTCCGCCGCGCTCACCCCGGCGTTACAGCGCGCGGCCCGGGCCTCGGCGAGGGGGCGCGTGCGGGCCGCCTCGAGCAGCCGCACGGCCTCCTCGGGCGTCAGGGCCCGGCGCTCGTGGCGGCGGTCCTCGGCCTCGTTCAGGCGCCGAAGCGCCGCGAAGGGGTCCTGCCCCAAGCGCTGGGCGGCCACGAGCCAGCGGCCCAGTTGCTTCAGGGCCGCGACGCGCCGGTTGACCGAGCGGGCCGAAAGGCCCCGGGCCTTGAGCGCCTCGACCCAGGCGCTGGCGCGAACCAGGGTGAGGTCCCGGGGCGTCTTGGCGCCCGTGGCCTCGAGGAACTCCTGGAGGCAGTCGGCGCGGTCGCGCACGTACTTGGGCACGACCCCGCGGGCTTTGAGCGTGGTGAGGAAGTCGGCAACGTGCTCCGGTAGCGCCCGGGCGTGCTCGTCCTCGTAGGCGTCGGCGACGCCGGCCCGGCGCAGTTCGGCCCGGCGCACGATCTGGGCGGCGACCAGCTCGGCCGCGCGCCGGTCGCGGCTGCGGGTGGAGACGTGGAGGCGCTGGCCGCCGACGTGGGCGACGAGCCACCAGGTCTTGCCGGTGCGGGGCTGGCCGTCGGGGCCCTTCCACTTGCGGCGATAGAGGTGCATGGGTCAGGTCCTCCGGGGGGCGATGGGCCGGCCGGGGCGGCGCCGCTCGGGCGCGGGCTTCGGCGGCTCGTCTTGGGGTGCGGCGGTGGGCTTGGGCGGGCGCCGGCGCTGGGTGAGCCCGGCCCAGAGCAGCCCGTTCCAGGCCGTGCCGGTCACGTGGTGGGCGATGGCCGAGAGCGAGCGCCAGGTCCGGCCGGCGTAGCGAAAGCCGCGCTCGAGCACCACGATGCGGTGGACGACGCCCGCGTGCTCGCGGCGCAGGATCGTGCCCCGGGGCGGTAGGCGCGGGTCGCGCGGGGGCCGCGGGCTCACGGGCGCGCCTCCCCGCCGCCCTCGGCCTCGAATCCGCGGAACACCCCGCGCGCGTAGAGGTCCCGGTGCTCCCGGACCCAGCGCGCCGTGGCCTCGTGGCCCATCCAGGCGGCGATCGTGGCCACCGCCGGGCGGTCGAGCATGTTCGTAAGCCCCGAGCGCCGGACGGCCTCCAGGCCCTTGAGCACCTCGGGCGGAACCCGGACGGGGCCGGTGTCGGGGCCCGTCACGGCGCCCTCCCCTCGGCCTTCGCCACGGCGGCCCGGCCCCGCGCCCAGTCGCTCTCGAACGGGCCCCCGTGGGCCGGGTCGTCGTGGGCGCGCAGCAGGGCGCGGAGGGCCACCAGCAGGTCCCCCGCGGCGCGGTGAAGCGGGCAGGGCTCGGTCGCGTGCTCGAGCAGGCAGCCGGGGCAACAGCCCGGCGGGACCGCTCGGCCCGGGGGGACGAGGGGGGCCGTCATCGGACCACCCCGCTTCCGGTGCCGCGCTGGAGCGTCGTCCGGGCCGCCACGAGCAGCCGCCCGAGCACCTCGACCTGCCGCTCGGCCTCGATCACGACGCCGAGCATCTGGACCGGGTCCTTGGGCTCGTCCCCGTCGAGCGCCTCGTCGAGTTCGATGGCGATCCCGACCGCCTCGTCGTGCGCGTCCTGGACCAGCGTGAAGGCGACCTCGGTCATCCGGTTGTGCGGGCTCTGCGGGCCGGTCATCGGGCACCCCCTTCCGGATCGAAGCCCGTCTGGGCGAGCTCGCATGTGAGGTCCGCGCCCTCCGCGAGCGCGAGCGCCCGCCGCAGGTGCCGTTCGAGCTCCCGGCTCAATCCCCGGGCGAGGTCGGCCTCGCCGCGTTCGGCCGCCGCGCGCATCTCGGCGGCGGCGACCCCCGCCGCAAAGGCGAGGGACTCGACGGTGGTGGCGAGCGCGGCCGTCGTGGCCAGCGCCGGGTGCGGGGCGCGCTTCACCGGGCCCCCCCCGCGGGCACGGCCCGCTCGACATGCGCGAACCCCGGCCCGTTGCCCTCGGCATCGGCCTGCAGGTCGACCCACCACTCCGTCCCGTCGGGCATCCGCACCAGCACGGCCGGGAAGCCCCCGTCGCCCAGCACCGCGCCAAGGATCGTCCCCCCGGCGAGGGCGTTCAGGCGTTCGACCGTTCCGCCCGCCTCGTCGGCGCGCCTCACTGGGCACCGTCCTTTGCGGCGGCCTTGCGCGCGGGCTGGAGCCAGAACACCACGCCGCTGATCGAGGGGTACTTCGTCGCGGCCTTGGCGGCCGCCGTGAGCGAGCGGTACAGGGTCCCGTCGAAGCGGAAGCCCTCCGGCGTGACCTCCAGCGTGAGCGTCTTGCCCTTATAGGTCCGCGTGAGCGTCGCGCCGGGCTTGAGCCCGTGGGCGTGCTCGGCCGGCGCCTTCGCCGGGGCCTTCGCCGCCGTCTTCTTCGTGCGCGGCTTCGCGTTCGTCTGGGCCCGCTTCTCCGCGCGCCCCTTCTTCCTGGTCGTCATGATCGGTGTCCTTTCTGCCGGGCACCCGCCCGGCTACGTTGGGATCAGGGCGTCACGGGGCGCATCAATCCACTGCTTTCCGGCCCGAATCCCGTCCCCCCGGAGAGGGGCCAGATGTTGCGGAATCCGGGCCGCTAGCGTGATGTCAGGGGCGCGAGGTCGGCGCCGCAGGTGGGCCACGGGCGGGTCACTTCGCCCGCTGCCGCTCGGGCCGTTGGCGCGCGCTGCTCTCCTGCTCACGCAGCGCCCGCTCGCCGGCGCGGCAGAGGAAGCAGTTGAGCGCCGCACCGTCGGCGAAGGTGACGCCCCCGCACATGAGGCAGGGCGGGAGCGGACGCCCTTCGCGTGCCGCCGCCCGCCGCGACTCGTAGCGCTCCCAGCCGTGGGGCGGGACGTAGACGCGGCCGGCGGCGGAGGCCTCGCGCTGGCGCGTGAGGAATCGCTCCGCCTCCTCCGGCGTGTAGCCCTCGGGCACGGACAGCGTGGGGTAGGAATCCGGGTTCATGGGAGTCTCCAGTTGGGTTGGGTCAAGGAGGCGACCGGGGCCACCCAGAGCCCCAAGCGCCAGAGTTCGCGTTGCGCCACTCGCAGCAGCGCTTCGTCACCCGTGGCCATGGCGCGCAGCACCTGGCCAAACCACGCGCGGCGCTGTTCCGCGACCGGGTACTTCGCGGGGACCGGCGTGCGGGTCATCGGTCCGCCCACCCCTCGCCGGCCACGCACACGGACTCGGGCGGCGACGCAAGCCACGCGCGCAGCTCGGCCACCACCGCCTCCCGGCCCCGGCGCCGAACGAGGCGCTCGAGGAACGGCGCGAGCGGCCCACCGTCGAGCGGGTCGCGGCTCTGCACGGGCGACAGGGCGCAGGTCGGCGCGGCCAAGTCGGTACGACCGGCCCAGGCGTTCATGTCGGGGTCGCGCCGTCCGCTCACCGGCCCGCCTCAGCGATCCAGCGGGCCAACTCGACGGGATCGACGCGCACCACGCGCCGGCTCAACCGCACGACCTTGAGCCGCCCCGAGGCGACCCAGGCCTGGACCGTGCGGTAGCTCACGCCCAGGCGCTCGGCGACCTCGGCGAGGCGCAGGAGGCGGGGGGCGTCGGGCTTCACGACGCCCCCTCCGCCCGGATCGCGGTACGCCCGGCCACATCCAGTGGATCGACGATGATCGCTTGGCCGTCACCGGGCGAGTGCTCCTCAGCGCACGCCGCGTGGGTCGATGCCGTCGCCGAATGTCGTGGCTTCGCGGCATGTCCATTGGCCGGCAGCGCTTCGGCCAGATCCTCTGCCTTGACGAGCGCGTCGGCCGCGACCGTGGCGTCACCGCGCAGCAGGAGGACGAATGTGCGCCCGCGGCGGTCGCGGCCGATGAACTGGATCACCGTGGCCACGCGGTCCGCATCCTGGATCAGCGCGGCGAGGCGGTCCTCGGGCTCCTTCGTCTTTCGCTCGACGAGTTCGCCAAGGTATCGAAGGGGGACACCACGGCCCTTGTAGATCTGCCATCGCCACGGGCGCTCCAACCGGTCCAGCCCGTCCGTCGAGCCTGTGAGTTGGAGGTAGACCGAGCGCAGCGCATGCGCCTCCCGCGTACACGAGTCCTCGTCCCTCGCGTAGCGCCCCAGAACGACGAACACCCGGGCTCTTTCGTCGGCGTCCCAGCCCCGCTCGTTCTTCGGCGTCACGAATCGCACGCGGCGCAGCTCGTAGTAGCGCCTAGCCTCGGCCTCAAGCAGCGGGACGAGGGCCTTGCGACACAGGACGTAGCCGTGACGTCCGGCGACGAAGGCCGCGATCCGTGCCACCGCCCTGCGGCCCAAGTCGGTGAGCGTCCCCCCGTCGGCGTGGCGTACGCGGAGTTGGGTGAGGGTGTGGAGGGTGGTCAGGACCTGGATCACGCGCCGGCCCTGGTCGTAGCGGATCGTCTCACGCTCCACGTCGAGGATCGGACCGATCGCGGGGTGGAGCGTCGCGTCCAGGAGCAGGAGGGGGCGTTGGCGAAGACGACGGATCGTGCGCACAGAGAATCGCTGGATGTGGAGGCGGTGCGGCTGTACCCGGTGCCGTGTGCGGACCACGCGTACGGTGGCAGCGCGCGCACTCTGGCCGAGCGTGAGGTCGGCACGGAGCGCCGTGAGGAGGCGTCCGAAGACCTGCCGCGGCGTGTGGTCGGACCTGTGCAACTCCCAGGGCGCGGGCACGCGCTCGTCGGGCGCCGCCATGGACACCCCCCGGACCTTCCAGCGGCGCTTGGGCATGGCATCCTGAAGGAGACGTGCCCCCTCCGCCGTCGCATAGCCTTCGCAGGCCTCCGGGAGGAGCGAGACGAGCGGGGCCGGCGGTGCCGAGCCGTGCCCCTTCAGGGCGGCCTCCACAGCCCGGAGGAGGGGGAGGATGGCTTCCCGCGCGCGCAGCGTCGACGGGAGCGTCCTCCCCCGGGAGCGGGCCTTCGCCACCGCGCTCTCGATGGAGCGGACGGCGCGGCGCAGGTCCGAAGGCAGGATCCAGACCTCTTCCATGAGGCCTGGCATCACGTCCTCGTCGCAGACGACCGCGCCGACGCGCCGCCAGAACTTCTCGGAGATCGAGATGAGGCGCTGGACCGTGGTGACGATCACGTGCGCCTCGAGGGCGCGCTGGGTGTCCCCGAGGTAGCCGTGCAGGCGGCACGCCTCCCGGAAGGGACAGGCGCCGGCGCAGACCTCCAGGGCGACCCGACGGCCTCGCGACCCGCTGCGACGCGCCCATCGCGTCGCCTTGCACCCGAAGCGCGTCTTGGACCAGTCCTCACCGAGGCCGGGGTCCACGGGCTGACGCCCGAGGAGGTCGGTGATGGAGGCAGGATCGCCCCCCCGGGCGGCGACGCGCTCCCGGGTCAGCGCCACCACGTCCCGCACGCGATCGAGCGAGTGGACGACGACCAGGATCGCGCCCTTGACCCCGATCCCGCCAACGACGTGGCGCGCGCACCGGTCGAGCGCCGCGTGGGTCTTCCCCGTACCGGTGTCCGCCTGGACGGCCAGCCGCGGACGCTTCGCCGGCCAGGAGGCGACGAGGCCCCCCAGCAGATCCCGCGCCCGGTCCATGGGCCCCGTCGCGACCTCCTCCGTGGCCTCGATCGGGTCGCGAATCGCCGGGCGGATGGGCTTCTTTCCCATCGCCACGCACGGCGGCTCGCCAGGCCGGATCGGCCCCCATCGGGAGAGCCGCAGCCAGCGCGAGCGCACTCGATCGGCCAGGTCACGTAACGGGCGCCGCATGGTCCCCCTCCCACTGGTCGAGTGCGGCTCCGAGGTAGCGGGCGAAGCCGGCGCGGTCCACGAGGTGGACCCGTGCGCCCGCTACGATCGCGTCGTCGATCCCCTTGGGCCTTGCTGCTCCTTCCGTGTCTACGCCTGCCGCCCAGGCGACGAACCCGGCTTCCCGCCCGGTCGCCCGCTGGACCTCCAGTGCCAGATCGAGGCAGTGGACTGCGATGTCCGGGCGCGAGGTCCATGCTTCGGCGTCGAAGGCCACGTAGAGGGGGGCATCGGCGGCGAGCGCCTGCTTGATCTCGATCGCCCGCCGCCAGGATCCGGTCGCCGTGACGCCCGGGAAAGCAACCGCAACGACGCCCAGGGCGTGGGCCGCGACCTCCGCCTTCATCCATCCCTCGGTCAGGATCCAGGGCGCCGTCCCGATCCGATCCCGCTCGACCCCGAAGGCGACGTGCAGGAGAGGCCGCGTGCGCCCCGGACTCGCGAGGTAGCGACGCTCCGCCCGCCTGCCCATGTAGGCCCGGAGCGCCACCGTCCGCCCCTCGTCGTCACGCCAGGGCTCGAAGTACACGGCGCGGTCGCGTCGGGCTAGGACGGTGTGACCCCCGCCCCGACGAGCCGCCAGTTCGGGGACGCGGCGGAGGATCTCCGGAGGCGCCACCTCGCGGAGGGCCTCGGCGATCTGGCGGCGCACTCGCGCACGAGCCTCGTCGTCCGTGGGGAGCCCGCCCAGGAGGGGCGCCATCCGCTGGTGCAGCTCGGGCCCGATGCCGCGGTCGCGCTCGAGGACGATCCTCCGTTGGCCTGCCGTCATCGGGAGGTGGCGCGCGAAGACGTCGTAGATCGCGGCCAGCGCCTCGGCGTCCGTCACCATGTCCAGTGCCTGCGTCTTCCCCCTCGGGGCAGGAGGAGGGCGCCAGCGCCCCATGGCCCATGCGCCATCCAGGCCGAAGCGGGCCCGCAGCCCACGCCAGTCGTCGCAGGCCCAGCAGCCCACCCTCGGCCGCCCCTCCGCGCTGACCGTGGCCCAGGCGCCCGTACTGCTCCCGCACAGGGGGCAGGCTCCGCGCGCGAGGTTGCCCCGGACCTCCCATCCTGCACGGCCTGCCAGGTCGGCCACCGTGCCGTCGCGGGCCACCTCCGGGCAGTGCGCAGGGCCGAACGCCGCCATCGACTAGGCCCCCCTCCCGCGACGCGCCTTGAGGGGGCGCGGAGCGATTTGGGCAGGGGTCAAAAGCGACGTTGTAAGAGTAGGATTCCCTATATCTCTTAGCCACCGCGTTTCCGACCCTGCCCAAACATGGGCTCCAGGCTCGCCAAGCCCGATTCCATGCGGGTTGGCGGGCGATCGGAGCGCCTTCAGCACGGGGTTCGCAGAGTCCATGGCGAACTCGGGCGTCAGGAGCGCCGCGAGGCGACGTAGGCCTCAAGGTCGCGCAGGTCGATGGCGACGCGCCGGGGGCTGGGGCGCACGACCGGGAGCCTCCCGGCGGCGATGAGGGCCTTCACCGTCCGCACCCCGATCGTGAGGAAGCGGGCGGCCTCGGGGAGGGTGAGGAGGCGGCGTTCGACCGCCCCTTGCTCAGTGGGGCCTGCAGGCATCGCTGGACCTCCGGGACCACGGCCGGGAAACTCCGGTCGTGCAGAGGCCAGTCTGGGCAGGCCAAATAGGCCAAACGCTTGGCCGATTGGGCCTATTCGGCGGGCGAGGTCTTCCCGGGGGCCAGCCTCCTCTCAAAGTGGCGACGGAGACGCTCGGTCACCGTGACGGGGGCGGAAAGCGTGTACTTGTCTGCGCTACGCGTGATCGTGAGCCCCTGGTTCGTCCCGTGCTCCAGCGCGCGGCGCAGATCCTCCAGCGCGTCGGCGTGGATGTGCGGGAGCCGTCCGCCCGTTGCCAGCGCGACGAGGAACCCTGCGCCGGCGTGGCGCTTGGTCAACTGCCCCCCGCGCCCCCCGCTCGCATAGCAGAGGCGCTTCCCGTTCGCGACCAAGTGGCGGAGCCCGTCAGGGTCGAGATCGATGACGAACCGCAGCCCCTCGTCGGGAGGCGGACTCGGTGGACGAGCCGACGGATCGGGATGGGGCTGCTCATCCGTCCCTGTCCCGCGCGCCTCAGCGGCGAGCCGCAGCCGCAGGCCGATCCGCTCGATCTCGATCCGCGCCGCGGGCCAGGTGGTCGCCATCGCCGCGCACCCCCCGCCGCCGTCGGCCGCGAAGACCACGAGGAGGACCGGTCGGTTGTCGAAGCCATGGGCCTCCATCGCCAGCGCGAGCGGACGCCCAGCGGCGACGACGGCGCGCGCGGCTCTCCGCTCTTCCGAGCAGGCAGTC
Organism: Planctomycetota bacterium; assembly: GCA_026647295.1. GTDB lineage: Bacteria > Planctomycetota > PLA2 > PLA2 > JAEUHO01 > JAPKHB01. Next base: position 13,390 of record JAPKHB010000006.1, read on the forward strand.
GCAGCGCGTTCGGCCCACTGCTCGGGGTTCTCGCCCGCGGCGCCTTCGACCTTGTAGGGCGCAAGGAGTCGCTTCACGTGCGGCGGCAGGGGGGCCGCGCTCGGGTCCTGAGCCTCGCGGTACATGCGGTCGGCCCAGATCCAGGCCCCGACGAGGCGCAGGAACTCGGCCACCTGATCGGCGGTGGGAGGTGTGGTCGGCGGCATCCCGGGCACCTGGGGATTCTCGGGGGCGAGGACGACACCCGGGGCAGCCAGGGGCCATCAGGGGCGAGGAGCGCGTCCGGTCTGATGGACCTGACGGACAACCCCCCGAGTCCGTCAGGTGGAGGGGGGGAAGCCGGCGCCCCAAGACGCATGCCACTGCCCTTCGTTACACCCAATCTAGGGCTCGCCTGACGGACTGACGCAGTTGATGGACCCTGGGAAACACCCCATTCGCGCGCGCACGCGCGCGATGGCGCACTTCAGGAGGTCCGTCAGGTCCGTCAGGTCGATCAGCCGTTTGTCCGGAATCGAGGCGTTCGCGGGCGGCGGAGGGGCAGGAGCAATCGTGGCGCCCCGTCAGGCGGATGGACGTGGGGGGCTGAGCGGGGGGCCTCCCTGGCGAGTGCGCCACCAACCTGGGGGGCTCCTACGCATGGCCGGTGCCGGGCTGGCACTCTTGGTCCGGGCCGGGGGCGGGATCCGGTGTCACGGACCGAGTGAAACGTCCGCCGGGACGGCCCGACGCCCCCGACCAACCCCACCCGCCGTACCAGACCGCGCCACTGGGCATTCGCACGCCGCGCACGACGACGCCCTGCGGCCAGACGCTGGGCGCATCCCGACGGCCCAGCCCGCGCGCTCTGGCGCGCGGGTCAGCACGACCCGCGCCACGCCCGCGCGCGTGCGCATGGGTTCGAAGCGGTCGCTGCCGCGAGCCGCCCAGCGCGCACGAGTCGGCGCAGTTGAGTTCGGATCCACCCCGTGCATCGCGTCAGTACGCGACATAGAGCGCAACGGAGCGCAGTAGAGCGAAGTAGGCGCAGATGCCCATCTGGCGCCGGAATTCGCAAGAATCCGGAATCGTGACATGTCCCCCTCCCGCGCTACATTCTCGGCATGCCGTTCCCGCCTTCGAGTTCGGTTGAGCGCGTGCGCGCGAGGCGCAACCGCTCAATGCATGCGCCGCGGGATCACACCGACCCCGCGGTCGAGCCGCGGTCGAGCGTGCCCGCGCGCAACCGCCGCTCGTCGCGCGGGCCGCGCCTGGGCGCCGCAAGGCGTGCACGGACGGGCCAGGCGGTGCGCCGGGGGGGATGGGGGGGACCTCCATCTCTAGGGGCTCGGCGCCCCGAGCGCGCGGGGGGGCGTGTCTCTTTTTTCACGGGTTTTGGGACCCGCTCAAAACCGCCCGGAGAGGCCGGATTCTTCGGCCGAAAGCGCCCGGGCACCCAAGCCCAGGTGCCCGGGCCAAGGGCCCGGACCCGGGAAGCGGAGGCCGCCGTGAGGATCTCCCTGCGCAAGGCCGAGAAGGGGCTCTTTGCCCTGGTGGCGCGCGTCGAGCGCGACGGGGAGCGGATCGTCCTCACCCGCCGCGGCCGTCCCGTGGCCGCCCTGCTCCCCTACGGGGCGATCCAGGCCCTGGACCTCCTGGGCCGGCTGCTCCCGGACGTGGCCGACGTGGCGGCGGGGCTCAAGGACCCGGCCGCCGAGGCGCCGGGCCTCGGGCCCCCGCCCCGGGGGGCGCCGCCAAGGGTGCCGGAGGACGTTCCGTGAACGCCCGGGGCCCCCTCTTCGGCGCCCGCCTGCGCTCGCCTTCGGCCCACCGGGCCGGCCTGCGGTCGCCCGTGGCCGCCCCTGCCGTGCCCTCGGCCAGGCGCCTGGCGCCACCGCTTCCGGGAGGCCGCCATGGTCGCCCGGTCTGACCCCGCCACGCTCGGCCGCGTGCGCCTGGAGACCCGGCGCGTCTCGGACCTCGTTCCCGCCGGCTACAACCCGCGCCGCATCTCCGACGAGGCCCTGGCCGGCCTGGGCGAGTCGATCGGGCGCTTCGGCCTGGTCCAGCCGATCATCGTGAACGCCAGGACCGGCCATGTCGTGGGCGGCCACCAGCGGCTGAAGATCCTCGAGGCCAAGGGCGTCGAGGCGACGGACGTGGTCGTGGTGGACGTGCCCGAGGCCGAGGAGAAGGCCCTCAACTTGGCGCTCAACTCCCCCCGGCTCTCGGGCGAGTGGACCGCTGACGCGCTCGGGCTCCTCGAGGAGGTCGTGGGGGCGCTCCCGGACCTGGGCGCGTCGCTCCGGCTGCTCGACCTGCGGGGCGACCTGGAGAAGCTCTTTCCCCCCGAACCCGGGGAGATCGTCGAGGACCCGGTCCCCGAGCCGCCCGACGACCCCGTCACCAAGCCCGGGGACCTGTGGCAGCTGGGGCGCCACCGGCTCCTGTGCGGCGACTCGGGCAGCGAGAAGGACCTTGACCGGCTGCTCGACGGCGCGCCGGTCCACCTGCTCAACACCGACCCGCCCTACAACGTGAAGGTCGAGCCCCGGAGCAACAACGCGATCCGGGCCGGGCTCTCCTCGTTCCAGGCCCCCGAGAAGCGCCACCACCAGGCGCTGGACCTCGCGCGCCACCCGGGCAAGTCCAAGCCCACCACGCGCAAGATGCGGGCGAAGGACCGGCCGCTCGCCAACGACTTCGTGAGCGACGAGGCCTTCGAGCGGATGCTGCGGGCGTGGTTCAAGAACGCCGCGCGCGTCATGCTCCCCGGGCGCGCGGCCTACATCTGGGGCGGCTACGCGAACGTGGCGAACTACCCGCCGGCCCTGAAGGAGGCGGGCCTGTACTTCTCCCAGACCATCATCTGGGACAAGCAGCACCCCGTGCTCACGCGCAAGGACTTCATGGGGGCGCACGAGTGGTGCTTCTACTGCTGGAAGGAGGGCGCGGCGCACGTGTTCTACGGGCCGCCCAACGCGACCGACCTCTGGCAGGTGAAGAAGGTGACGCCGCAGGCCATGGTCCACTTGACCGAGAAGCCCGTCGAGCTCGCGGCGCGCGCGCTTCAGTACTCGAGCAAGCCCGGCGAGAACGTCCTCGACCTCTTCGGCGGCTCGGGATCGACGCTGATGGCCTGCGAGCAGCTCGGCCGCCGGGGCTTCCTCATGGAACTCGACCCGGCCTACACGGACGTGATCGTCGAGCGTTGGCAGAACGCGACGGGCCAGAAGGCCAAGCGCAAGGGGCGCCGCTGACCGTGGGCAAGCGCGGCCCCACCCCGACCCCGACGCGCAAGCTCAAGCTGCGTGGGTCGTGGCGCGCCAACGCCCGGCGCCAGGAGCCCCAGCCCGAGCCTAAGGCGCCCCCGCGCCCGGCGGCATTGAGCCCCGGGGCCGCCGTGGTCTGGGACGAGGTCGTCCCGCAGCTCGACGCCGCCGGCATGCTCGCCCGCTTCGACGGGCGCGCCTTTGCCCGCTACTGCGAACTCTCCGCGGTGTGGGACGAACTGCTCGCCTTCGTGCACAAGTCCGGCCACGCGCACGCGGTCAAGAACGCCCAGGGCCGGGTGATCGGCGTTCGGCCCTACCCGCAGGTCCGGCTGATGCTCCAGGTCAACGAGGTCCTCCTGCGCCTGGAGGGGCAGTACGGCCTGACGCCGACGGCGCGGGTCGGCATGACCGCCCGCGAGCCCTACGCCGCCCGGTCGGAGGCCTTCGACCACTACTTCCGGCCCGCGCGCCCGGCCTGAGCACGGACGGGCAGCGAACGGCGCGGGTCCCGGCCCGGAGGCGGGCCCGGCCGCTCCTGCTGGGGCCAGGGCACGTCATGCCGCCGGCGGACCTGGGCCCCGAGGGACTGGCGCTTTGGCACAGGCTCGCCCCCGAGATCGCCCGGTTCGGGCTGCTCCACGGAGAGGGGGCGGGGCTCCTGGCCGAGTACTGCCGGCTCTCCGTCACGTGGCGCGGGGTCCACGAGGCAGCGCTTCGGGAGGGGGAGGCCCTCCAGTCGCCCCGGGCCCGGGGGGGCAACGCGAGGCTGAAGGAACTCCTGCGCCTCAACCGCCGGCTGCTTGCGCTGGGGGACCGGCTCGGGATGAGCCCGCTGGCCCGGGCGCGTCTGGGGGTGCGGTAGCCCCGGGCGACCGCGGCAGAGGTCCGCCCCCCGCACGTGCCCGGCCCCGGATCCGGCCCCTGGGGTGAGGGCGGGGGGGCTTGCCGAGGCAGCCTGCAAAGGGCGACGGGTACATCCCCGTTGCCGATAGTCAGACTGTCCCCCCCGGATCCTAGTCTCGTGTCGCGTTCCGAGGTTCTGCTTGGAGGACTCCGTGCAAGAGCGCCTGGAGAACCAGTTCCGCTGGGATGTCGTGCGGCCGGACAGTGGCGCTGCGACCCTGGAGCGCATTCAGCAGGTGATGGCTGATGTGGGACCGCCACAAGCCCTTATCATCCACACGCTTACGCGCCACATCGAATTGAGCGCGGCGACGCAGGAGAAGGAGCGGCATGTTCACGACGTGTACGCGCGGCTAAAGTCGGAGCCGTACGATACTCTACAACGAGTGACCCTCGTATACGCTGGCAAGCAAGGCCGTGACACGGTCTCACTCGCGTACAACGTCAACGCTGAAGGCATCCACGCACATCTTGAGATCAGCAACGCGAGTTCCAATGAGGAGATCGCAAAGAGGCTGGTCAAGGCCTGTAGCGCTCACTTCAAGTGGGCGACCTGGGAGGCCGCCCGCTTCGTGGGCATGCCCGAGGCGTACCAGCACCAGGTGCGCGCCATCGAGGAGTCATTCAGCAAGCGCGAAGAGCGAATGAACGCGGCCTTTGAGAGATTCGTGGAGCAGCAGGAGAAGGCCGCGGCCAAGTTGGCCTCCGACCGGGCGGCGTTTGAAGTGGAGAAGCAACGCGAACGAGAAGCCTGGCAGATCGAGCGTGATCAAGCGAGTGCGGCACTGAAGGCCAAGTACGAGGCGCTCGAGCTTAGGGAGCGGCAGATCGACCTTCGCGACCCGCTCGTGGTTCGTCGCGAGATCCAGAAGCAGACGAACGCTCTGCTCGAACAGTACGAGGAGTTTGAAGTTTCGCAGGCCACGAGGCGCGTGCGGCTCCCCGTGCATGTCGCGGCAGTCGTGGGGACCCTGGGGGCAGTAGCGCTCTACATCTGGGTGGCCAGTCAGATTCTCACCCGAGGCCACACCGACGCGCTTCGCGTGAGCATGCTGGCGACTGCGACAGTCATCCTGGCCACCGTGTTTGGCTTCTACTTGCGATTCCTCTCCAGCTGGTTCAACCTGAGGGCTAGGGCTGAGGCCGACATTCGGACGTTCAGGGTGGACTGGCTCCGCGCCTCATGGCTCGTCGAGCTGCTCTTCCAGTGGCGTAGGCCGGGAGATGGAGCGGAGGCTTCCGCATTGCCGCCAGAGGTGCTGGCGGCTCTTAGCCGCGGTCTGTTCTCGGAGTCACAGGAGCACGATGCCGACGCAATGAAGCGCCTGATCGCTGCCCTGCCCAAGGTCAGGCGGGTGGACTTCGGAAAGTTGGGAGGGATCGAAGTCGATCGGGCCATAGACAGGCCGGACTAGCCGCCTGCGGCCCGGTGGCTCTGGGGGCAGTGCTGCGTCGGGAGCCTGATGCCGGGCACTCGATTCCGTCCTCGCGTGCCTCTCCGAGTAGGTGCCACCTGCGCGACATTCCCCGCCGGGTTGTGCAGGACGATCAGATTGGGAGACCACACGCCTGCTTCCGCCCCCCCCGTGAGCTACGCATGCCCTCGCACTTCAGCTGGCGGATGCACAACCGTCCCCGCGTGTCGACGAGCCATGGCGACGGGGGCCCAATGCGCCCTGCCCTACCTCAGCCCGATGACGGCGCGCGCTTGTAGATAGGTGCGTCTTGACTCACCACCACATCGTCGCGACGCAGTTCGAAGTGCCGCCCCTGGCGGTGCAGTCGGTATCGCCGGGTCCAGCCGGTGCGGGCAGCCGGATACGATGCGTCCCAGGCGTCGACATGGACCACGATGTCCAGTCCGGATTCTGGCAGATTGGCCAGCATTGGATGCCTATCCGGGTCACTAAGATCGAAGTCTGTCTGGGGTCTCAATGTGGACCGTGGCTCAAGCAGATACACATCGGACCCATCCCAGGGCCACGATGGGCCGGGCTCAAAGCGGGGCGTCACCGAAATTCGGAGGTGCACGGGGCCGTCGCCGTGGTTGATGACGCAGGGGCGGAAACGCAAGGGGTCGGACGCGGGATTCTCCAATGCCCACGAGATGCACGGTGAACGTCGCCGTGTGTAGTCCTCTGAGGCCAACTCGACTTGCTGAACTGCTGCGACGGCCATCTTCTTCGTGTCCCTCGCGTATACGATCAGTGTGAAGAAGATGAGTGTCTGGAGGATGAGTCCGGTCCACACTGGCTCGCGCCCCGAGAGCAACTCCCAGATCGCAATCCCAACGAGCAGCACAAGGGGGAGGAGCAGGACAGCGCGCGGCGCCCGACGGAAGAGGGGGGAGGGGTGCTTCTTCATTTGCTGGCGAGTCTAGTGGTACCGACCGACACGGTGGCTCCCGTCCCTCGATCTGGGGTCTCTGGATCGCTGCGGAGTTGGGTGGACGCGTGCGCCCTCATTCCCTCCCAGGGCACTGATCGACTCCGGCCGTCGCCTACCTGCGCTGCTCGACCGAGCGCCAGGACCTCTCGCCCGACGCCCAGCGCGAGGCCATCACCGCCTGGGCCGCCGCCACCGGCACCCGGCTCCTCTCCTGGCACGAGGACCAGGGCATCTCGGGCGGGGCCGAACTCGAGCGCCGTCCGGGCCTCGTGGCGGCGCTGGACGCGCTCCGGGACCAGGGGGCCGGCGTGCTCGTGGTCGCCCGGCGCGACCGCCTGGCGCGCGACGTCCTCACCGACGCCCTGGTCCAGCGCCTGTGCGAGCGCGAGGGCGCCACGGTGGTGAGCGCGGACGGCGTCGCCAACGGGGACCGGCCCGAGGACCAGCTCATGCGCTCCATCGTGGCCGCCATGGCCGCCTACGAACGGGCGCTCATCGGGACCCGGACCCGGGCGGCGCTGGCCGTGAAGAAGGCCCGGGGCGAGCGCGTGGGCGGCGTCCCCTACGGCTACCGGGTCGGGCCCGCCGGTCGCATCGAGGAGGACCCCGGCGAGCAGGCGACCGTGGCCCGGGCCCGGGAGCTACGGGCAAAGGGGGCGTCGCTTCGGGAGGTCGCCCGCCGCCTCCTGGCCGAGGGCCACCGCCCGCGCAAGGGCCGGGGGTGGCACGTGCAGGTGGTGGCGAGGGTGGTGGGGTAGGCAATGGCCAGTGCTCATCGCCGTGCCTGTACCCCCCCTTACTGTTCGGCGAGACCTGCGAGCGGTCGGCTTCACCAGCCGTGGGAACAGGGGGAGGTGGCCCGCCGGGCCGGCCTGCCATGGCGTTGGCATAGTCAAAATGGCCTCCGGCCGGTATGCTGCAAACGACCTGCGAACCAGGGAGGGATTGCTGATGCCGCCGAGCCGGACTCGCGACGCTGGCGCCACGAATGATCGCTTGCCCAGTGTTCCGTTGGTCGTACTTGACTTCGAGACGACGGGCGTGCGGCCGAGCTTCCAGGACCGGGTGATCGAGGTCGCCGTCGTTGTGCTGGACGCGACAGGGACGATCGTCGAGGCGCTGTCCTCCGTCATCAACCCTGCGCGCGATGTTGGACCGACGCGCATACATGGCCTGGCGGCGGCCGACGTGGCGCAGGCACCCTCCTTCGATGCGGTCGCCGGCCACTTCTTGTCCCGACTCAAGGGCGCGATCGTCATTGGGCACAACGTGCGCTTCGACGAGGGCTTCCTTCGGTCGGAGGTGGGCCGCATGGGCTTGGTGATCCCTGAGTTCCCCACGGTCTGCACGATGGCCTGGGCCAGTCGAGCCGGATTGGCTTCCGCCTCCCGCCGACTCGAGGACTGCTGCGCGGCAGCAGGCATCGGACTTTCCGATGCGCACTGCGCGTTGGGCGATGCGACCGCGACGGCCAAGTTGCTGCGGCACTGTCTGCTCGGATCGCCCGCGCTGCGTGCTGAACTCTGGGCGCGCGTTCCTGAGGCCGAGGCCGCTTCTGCGGCGTGGCCGGAGGTCAGGTCCTTGCAATCGCCCGTCCCTCGAGCGCTGGTGCGCCGAGCGCAGCAGGCCCAGGTGCCCTACCTCGCGCGGCTCGTGCAAGCCCTGCCGGGCGACTCCACGCCGGATGGGGATGCGGCTCCGTACCTCGATGTGCTTGATCGCGTGCTGGCCGATCGACTCGTGACCGAGGACGAGGCGACCACACTCTACGAGTTGGCGGGTTCGTATGGACTGTCGGCCTCGAGTGTGACCCGCATCCATGCCGCCTACCTCGATGGCCTCTGCCGCACGGCACTCCTCGACGGTGTTCTGACGGATGCGGAACGGAGGGATTTGGACTATGTTGCCAGACTCTTCGGGTTCGAATCTGGAGAGGTGGAGCGGAGCTTGGCCCGGCTCGGGGCCATGGCCCAGAGCTCGTGTGATGGCGGGCGCCGCGACCTCCTGCACGCGGGCGCCAGGGGTCGAGTGGATCTGCGGGGGAAGTCCGTCTGCTTCACGGGCGAACTGACCGCGCGCGCTGGCGGCGTCCTTCTCTCCCGCGGCGAGGCTGAGCGACTCGCGGCCGAAGCCGGCGTGGTCGTGCGCCCGAGCGTGACCAAGGCCCTGGACTACCTCGTCGTGGCAGACCCCAGCACACAGTCGGGCAAGGCCCGAAAGGCGCGTCAGTATGGGATTCCCATCCTGGCCGAGCCGGTGTTCTGGGCTTCGCTGGGGGTTCAGGTCGAGTAGGCTTCGCGCTTCGGTGGTAGCTGCCCACCCCGGGCGGCTGCTTCGCCGGGGCCCAGCGCGGTAGCATCGCCTGGGAAGCGCCTCGCTGGCCCATGAACTCAGGAGCCCCTGTGCCGCGTCTTACGCCGTCCGAGTTCGCCGCCAAGTGGAAGGGGAGCCACCGCGCCGAGCGGGCCGCGGCCCAGGAGCACTTCATCGACCTGTGCCGGCTGCTCGGGGTCCCGACGCCCAACGAGGCCGACCCCCGGGGCGAGTGGTACGCCTTCGAGAAGGGGGCCCACAAGCAGGCCGGGGGCGAGGGCTTCGCCGACGTCTGGAAGCGGGGCCACTTCGCCTGGGAGTACAAGGGCAAGCGCAAGGACCTCAGGGCCGCCTACAGCCAGCTGCTTCAGTACCGCGAGGCGCTAGAGAACCCGCCCTGCCTGGTCGTGTGCGACATGGACCGCTTCGAGGTCCACACGAACTTCACCGGCACGGCCAAGGCCGTCCACGCCTTCACGCTCGCAGACCTCGCGCGGGACCCGGGCGAACCGCTCAAGATCCTGCGGGCCGTCATGTCGGAACCCGAGGCCCTGCGCCCCGCCGTCACGCGCACGGAGCTCACGGAGAGGGCCGCCGGCGAGTTCGCGGTCCTGGCCCGGGCGCTGCGCGGGCGCGGGCACGAGGCCCGCCGCGTCGCCCACTTCCTCAACAAGCTCCTGTTCACCATGTTCGCCGAGGACTCCGCGCTCCTGCCCCAGGGGCTGCTCGAGCGCCTGGCCGGCGGTACGGGCCGGGACCCGACGGCCTTTGGCGAGGGGCTTAAGGCCCTGTTTGAGCGCATGGCCCACGCCGGCGGCCTGTTCGGCGTGGACCGCATCGACTGGTTCAACGGCGGCCTGTTCGACGGAAACGACGTCCTGCCGCTCACGCGCGAGGACATCCAGACCGTGGAGCGCGTCTCGCGCCTGGACTGGTCGCAGATCGAGCCCGCCATCTTCGGGACGCTGTTCGAACGGGGCCTGGACCCGGAGAGCCGAACGGCCCTGGGCGCCCACTACACGGACCGGGAGTCGATCCTCAAGGTCGTGCGCCCGGTCGTGATCGCCCCGCTGCGCCGGGAGTTCGAGGGGCTCAAGGCCGAGGTCGAGCAGGGGCTAACGCCCGGGCGCAAGGGGGCCGCCGCGACCCGGGCCAAGCGAAGGGCCGAAGCCGCGCTCCAATCCTTCCTGGCCCGGCTGGCCGCGGTGCGCGTGCTGGACCCGGCCTGCGGGTCGGGCAACTTCCTCTACGTCGCGCTCCACGAACTCAAGGACCTGGAGCGGGAGGTACGGATCTGGGGCAGCGAGCGCCTCGAGGTGCCCATCGGTTTCCCGACCGTCGGCCCCGAGTGCCTGCTCGGGATCGAGCTCAACGAGTACGCCGCCGAGCTGGCGCGCGTCACGATCTGGATCGGCGAGATCCAGTGGATGCTCGCCCACGGCTTTGCGTACCGCACCAACCCCATCCTCCAGCCGCTGGACAACATCGAGTGCCGCGACGCGATCCTGGACCGGGACATGGAGGGCCTGCCGGTCCCGGCACGCTGGCCGGACGCGGAGTTCGTGATCGGGAATCCGCCTTTCCTGGGGGGGAAGGTGCTCCGCACGGGGCTGGGCGATGCGACCGTGGACGCCCTGTTCCAGGCCTACGAGGGCCGGGTGCCCCGGGAGGCGGACCTCGTCACCTACTGGTTCGAGCGGGCGCGCGAGCAGATCGAGCGGGGTAAGACCCGGCGCGCCGGGCTCCTGGCCACGCAGGGGATCCGGGGCGGGGCGAACCGACGGGTGTTGGAACGCATCGCCAAGGCCGGCGCCCTGTTCATGGCTTGGTCAGACCAGCCGTGGGTCCTGGACGGGGCGGCGGTGCACGTGAGCATCGTGGGCTTTGATGGGGGGGTGGAGACGGAGCGGGTGCTGGACGGGCGGCCCGTGTCGGCGATCCACGCGGACCTCACCTCCGGGGCGGACCTCACGCGGGCCAGGCGCCTACCGGAGAACGCAGGGCTCTCGTTCATGGCCGACACGAAGGGCGGGCCCTTTGACATCCCGGAGGAGTTGGCCCGCCAGCTGCTGGCCCAGCCCAACCCCGACGGCCGGAGCAACGCCGACGTCGTTCGGCCCTGGGCCAACGGCCTGGACATCACGCGCCGGCCCCGGGGCATGTGGATCATCGACTTCGGCGTGGGCATGGCGCGCGAGGAGGCGGCGCTGTACGAGGCGCCGTTTGCGTTCGTGCAGGAGAAGGTGTGCCCGATCCGCAAGGACAATCGGCGCCAGGCCTACGCAGAGCGTTGGTGGCAGCACGTGGAGCCACGGCCGCAGATGCGCGCCGTGCTCGCGCCGCTGACGCGCTACCTGGCGACGCCGGCCGTGGCGAAGCACAGGCTGTTCGTGTGGTTGACTCGCGAGACACTGCCAGACCACCAGCTCATCGTGGTAGCCCGAGAGGACGACTTCACGTTCGGCGTGCTGCAGTCGCGGGTCCATGAGCGGTGGGCGCTGGCGCTGGGAACCCAACTGGAAAGCAGACCGCGCTACACCCCCACGACCACCTTCGAGACCTTCCCCTTCCCTGAGCCGACGGAGCCCCAGCGCGAGCGCGTCGAGGGGGACGCCCGGGAGCTGGACCGGCTTAGGACGGGGTGGCTCAACCCGCCGGGGGCGAGCGCGGCGGAACTCAAGCGCCGAACGCTCACGAACCTCTACAACGCCCCGCCGGCTTGGCTCGTGGACGTTTCCCTCGCGCTGGATCGCGCCGTCCTCGCCGCCTACGGGTGCCCCGAGGACTGGGCCGAGGGCCTCCAGCCGCTTCGGGGCGCCGACGGGAAGGTGAACCCGGCGCTTGGCGTTGAGGATCCCGCCGTGGAGCAGGAACTTCTCTCCCGCCTGCTGGACCTGAACCTTGCGCGCAGCAGCAGGAGGTCCTCTTGAGCCGATGGCGCCACTCAACGCCCGAGGGATTGCGAGACCTGTTGGGCGTGGAGGAGTCCGAGACCCTGGACTTCAAGCGTGAGCTGTGGAGCGACGGGGAAGAGGCCGCCAAGGATGTGGCCGCCATGGCGAACGCGCAGGGCGGGGAGATCCTCGTGGGCATCGACGAGGATCCCGGGACTGCGTGCGCCGCGCGCTTTGTTGCGCTCGTTGAGGGCGCGGGCCCGGAGAAGGAGGCCCAGCGGGTGCGTCAGTGGTTGAAGCATCGGCTGCGCCCACGAGACTTCGTGGATCAGGTCGAACTACGCTGGCTTGTCGCGCCATCAGGTACGGCCGTGCTGGCGGTTCGTGTACCTGCCGCAGCGCGCGGCTGCATGGCGGTGGCGCGCGATGACCAGCGCAAGGGCAGCCGCTTTCGGTTTCCCGTGCGCACGGGGCGGGACACACGGGACATGGAGTACGACGAGGTGTTGCAACGGATGACAGACACAAGCCGGGCGATGCGCCTGCAACTCGAGGCGCTGTGCTCATCTGCGCCGCTCAAGACCCGGGTTCAGTTTGCCAGTCCCTTCCGGTTTGTGGATGCGGGCGGCCCGCGCCTCATGCTGCGGGCAGAAGAGTCGGGCTCCGACGGCGAAATTGCCGAGATCCGCCCCTCATCATTCTCGGTGCGGCTGGTGGCCCACTACCATACAGGCGTATCGAAAGGCAGAGTCGACAACCTGGTCGGGCGTGAGGTGGAGGTGCCGTATCCGCTGGTCCGGGCTCTGTGGGCGAGTCCCTCCGGCGCGGTCAAGATCGCGCTCAACGGTTACATCGACTACTGGCCCGGGGCGGGCCGCCTCGAGGTGAGCACGGGATAAGCCCCGCTGGCAGGCTTCCCGGCGGATCCCTTCCTCCCGCCAGCACCACCCGGAGGCAGACACACCAGGGCCGGAGGCACCCTGTAGCGCCGGCGGCCGGAATCCGCTTGTTCAGGCAGCCAACGGGAGAACTACGATGCGCCGATCAACCGAAGGTCCTGGTCGCCGACGCGCCATACGCCCGGCAGGTACCGTGCTGCGCCGGGGCACAGTCGTGGGGACGGCCTTGGCCCTGGCCGCTGTCGCAACGCTGCCCCTGACGCCGTGGGCCCAGGCCGAGCGTTCGGCCGCCGGACCAGGCGTCTTCGATGTCGGCGTGCGGACGGCCGAGTTCGAGTTCCGGGCCGCGCCTCCCCAGCACCGGGGCCACAAGCAGCGGATGCAGAACTGGTGCTGGGCGGCCTGCATCCAAATGATCCTGAACTACCACGGGGTGGCCGCGACACAGGAGCAGATCGTCGGGAGGACCTTCGGCGCGCTCGCCGACGCGCCGGGCCAGCCGCACCAGATCCTCGGCAACCTTAACGGCTGGGGGTTGCGCGTCGATGGGCTCCCCCTGCAGGTGAGTGCCAACTCCTGGGTGCTCAGCGCCGGCCAGCTCGTCTACGACCTGACGATCGACCAGCCCTTGCTGTTGGGCCTCTCGATGCCCGGGATGATGGGGCACGCGTATGTGCTGACCGCCATCCGGTACCGGGAGACAGGCGGAGAGCCCTTGGTGCTCGCCGCCGTGCTGCGAGACCCCATGCCCGGCAACCCGGACCGGATCGTGATGCCGTGGCCCCGGATCATGGCGCTCAACCCGTTCTTCGCGCGGGTCAGGGTGCGCCCAGTTGCGGCAGGGCCGCCCCACACGGCCCTTGGCGCGCTGCTCGCCGACGCCCCGAACGGCGGACTGCTCGTCCAGAGCGTCGTGGCAGGCAGTGCCGCAGCCCAGGCGGGGCTCGGCCCGAACGATGTGATCTACGGCGTCGATCGGGTCCCGATCCTCGTGGGCACAGACCTGCTGGCCCTGCTGGCGCACAAGCGGCCGGGTAGCCCGGTCGTGATCCGGTACCTGCGCGGGGGCCTTACGCTGCACGGGCGCGGCGTCCTTGGAGCGCGTCCCCGGTGATTCGGTGTCGGGCGCTGCGCGGCTGTCGCGGCTGGAGGACCCAAGAGTAAGGTCCACGGCGGCTTCCGTCCCGGCCGGACTTTCGCGACCTGACGGGCCACGGCGGGGTCGAGGGGATGGACGGCGGGTTTCACCCCGACGCCGAGCTCGACCCCCTGGCAGGCGGCGAGCCCGGCCAGCAGGAGGGCGGCAACCCCCGCGTACCGGGAGCCCAGGACGGTGCGGAGGGGGCGGTCACGGCCGCCCCCCGTCGCCCATTGTGGGCGCCTCAGGGGCGTCCGGTAGGCCGTCCCCGGGCTAGCAGGCCCCGCCCGCACAGGGCCCGGCTTGGGCGCATGGGCCACGGGTGCGCCCGCGGGGGCGGGCTCGGCCGCCTTCCCGGTCCGGAACCCCTACCGGCCCAGGTCCAGACGGGCGCGTCGACACCGTCCCCGGGGCCGGCGAAGGCGTGGGCGCCCCCTCTGACCGCGGGCTGGCGGTCCAGGGCGCCGGGCGGCCCGGGACCGGCTTGGCGGTTGGGGAGAGCGAGGATCGCGAGAATGGGGCCTCGCGGGCGCATGGGCACCACCGGGTGGACGGGAGGCCCGCTGGGGGAAGGCTGCCCACAGCCCTACTTCTGTGGGGCTTCCCGCGGAGGGGACGCGACCGGCCGTCGCCCACGGGCGAATCGGCCGGACCTGCCGGCTGCAGCACCAGGATGTTGTGGACCAGGAGGCGGACCGTTGATAGAGGGGGCAATGGCGTGTCCTCGTGATCGGCCGCATGGAGGTAGATGAATGGGAGTCCTGACGAAGTTGGTGGTCGGCGCCGTGGGCGCGGGCATCGTCCTATGGGGTGCGAATGAACTGCGACTGAGAGGGGCGGCGTCGGACACGCCGACCCGCATGACATGCCAGGAACTGGGCGACAAGGGTGCGACGGACAACGCGCACGTCCTGCTGACAGACTTTGTCCTGAGCAGCGACCTCGTGTACGAGCACAAGCGCAAGGCGAGCAGCAGAGCGAAGTGGACGAAGGTCTGGGTGCCCGCCGTCCCGTCCGACAGCGCGTACGCCATGGCGCTCCGCGAGCCGGATGCGGATCTCGCAACCATCCCAGTCCCACGACCAGTGAAGGTGATCGTCGTGAGCTCGGACACAGAGAACGAAGCGGACCTGACGGCGCTCGGAGCGCGTTCGGAGCTCCAGGGGATGGTCACGAACCTGATCCGTTCACTCGGCGCGGAGGAGAAGAAGCTGCTTGAGGAGTCGTACGGCGACGTGTCGAAGGCGCAGATCTTCGAAGTCGGCCGAACGCCCACGAGTCCCCTCCTGGCGGTGCTCGCCATCGTCGCCGGCGCCGGCGTCGCCCTCGCCGTGCTGCTGTCCTTCTTCCGCAAGAAGCGCCCCGCGCCACGGTCAGACAGGGTGTAGGGTCGGACGGTGCGGGTCATGAGTCGCTCCTGGGTGTCCGCCGGGACTCGGGCCTCACTGGCGGTCGGACCGATCAACGGTCGGGGCGCCCGGGCCAGCCGTTGAGCGGGCGGACTGGCGGGCCGGGTCGTGGTGGTGGCCGAGGACGAGTCCAGCGTGCGTACCCTGGTGGAACGCGCCCTGGGTCAGGCGGGGTGCGGGGTCCAAGTAGGGCGCGACGGGGAGGAGGCGCTGGCGTTGGCACAGCGTCTCCAGGGCCGATTCGACCTGCTGCTTACCGACGTGGTGATGCCCCGGTGCGGGGGCCTGCGGCTCGCCACCGCCGTGCGCGAACTCTGGCCGGGGCTGCGGGTCCTGTTCATGACCGGGCACTCCGACGAGATCCGGGACCTGGAGGCCCAGCGCGCCCCCGGGGACGCGGTCCTGGTGAAGCCGTTCCTTCCCCAGGCGCTGGCGTCAGCGGTCGCGCGCGTGCTGGACCCGCAGCCCGGGCCGTCCGGGCCGCGGTAGGCGGCGCACCGGGCCTCGCGATGCGCTCCGCGCGCGGACCCGGCCGAGCGCAACGGGCCCAACTCTGGCCGCAGGTCCGTGGGAGGGTCGCGGGCAATCCGATCGCGACGGGCGCGTGGCCGGAACCCGCGTCGACGCGCGCGCCGGAAGGTAGCGAGCAGAGAGCAACCGCCCTGGGGAAAGG
>JAPKHB010000060.1 GCA_026647295.1 Planctomycetota bacterium
TTCAAGGATGTGAAGATCGAGATCGTCTTCGCGGCAGACGGCACGTTCACGGCCAGTACGAAGGGGATGGGCAAGGAGGTCGCCCCGCGCGCGAGGTCCTGCGTGTCGGTGCGGATGCCGTAGGTGAGCGCGGTGGCCACCCGCGTGTCCATGGGCACGCCGTTCTCCAGGAACAGGGCCCCCACCATGGTGCTCGTGCTCCCGAACGCGGGGTCGTAGTACGGGAAGGCGACCCCCCCCATCTCGGCGACCCCCGGGTGGTGGTCCACGACCAGGTCCGGGACCACCCCCTCGGGCAGGCGGCAGGTCCCGGCCCCCGGGTGGGTGTCGACGACCGCCACGAAGTCGTGCTCGCGGTAGTCGATCTTGAAGGAGGGGATGATCTGGATGTTCAACTCGCGCAGCATGGCGCGGTTCTCGACGCGGCCGACCCGGCCCGTGTAGGCCAGGACCGAGTCGACCCCCAGCAGGCGCCCCAGCAGGGCCTTGAGGGCCATGGCGCTCGCCAGGGCGTCGGGGTCGGGGTTGTGCTGGAGGTGGATCAACGGGTGCCGGCGGCCCCGGGCCACGTCGATCAGGCGGCGCAGGTGGACCACGCCCGCCGTGGGCGCAGCCCCCAGTCCATTGCCGCGGGGAGGGTCCGAAGGGGCGGGCACCTCCGGATGCTACCGCCCGTGGGGTCGGGGGGGCTATGGGCATTTCCCGCCGACCGCGGGCGGGGCGCGGGTCCGCCCGCGGGCCGCAGGGGCCCCTGCGCCCGGGCCCCCACCCGCCAGGCCCGCGAGCGCGCGCCGGATCACGCGTGCCCTAGGGGCGGCCCATGCCACTGGCCGGCTTGGTGACGGCAACGACCCGAAAGCCGACCTCGGACTCCCAGCGGAACGTGAGGTAGACCTGCCGCTCCGCGTAGCTGACCTCGTCAAGAGACGAATACCAGCCCCCTCCCCGGTACACGATCCTTCGCCCATCCGACGGCGGGGAACTGGTTGCGCCCCCGGGGGACCGTGACCCGGAGGAGGAGGGGGAATGACTGGTGAGGCAAAGTTCGTACGCATTGCCGAGGGTGTCATGGAGTCCGAAGGCATTGGGCAGGAAAGAGGCGACCGGCGCCAGGTACGCGTACCCGTCACTCTGCTCCACCGCACGGTTGTTCGGCCAGACGCGCGCCAGCGCAGCATCCTGAAGATTCGCATGGCGTACGGCGAGAGCGGGCTGGTCACCCCAGGGCGCATCCCCCATGTCTCCCGCTCGCGCGGCGTACTCCCACTCTCCCTCTGTCGGAAGGCGGTATGCGTAGCGCCGGGACCGGGCGGTACGCCACGCCAGGTACCGTTCGATCCGCTCGATGTCGATGCCAACGACCGGCAGTTGGCCCTCGTGCGCGGTGCCGCTGAGGAGTTCGGGGAGCCTGTACCGAGGGTCGAACATTCGCCATGCGTCCACGGTCGTCTCCGTGCGCGCGATGTAGAATCCCTCGGCGGCCACATCGGCATGCTCGGACCCGTCGCCTGCGGCGCCCCTCGGGAGCGCTTCGCCGAGAGGGGACGTCTTCCGGAATGACCCGCCCTTCACGTAGACGAAGTGAAGCCCGAGTTCCACGAACTCCGGCGGTGGCGCCCCCCCGGAGGCCGCACCCGACGGGCGGGGATCGGGACCCACTCCGCAGGGATGACAGGCGCACAGGGCGAGCGCCAACGCGACAAGGCGTAGCGCAAGCCATCGCTGCGCTGGCCGCGCGGCGGCCATGCGTCACTCCTCCCCCTCGCAGCGCCCCCGGCGCGCCGCCCGGGGCCTGCACCCCGCAGCCCCCAGTCCATTGCCGCGGGGAGGGTCCGAAGGGGCGGGCACCTCCGGATGCTACCGCCCGTGGGGTCGGGGGGGCTATGCCCAATCCTCGAGGAGGCGGGCGAGGACGCGGACCCCGTAGCCGGTGGCCCCCTTGGTCAGGTGGCCGGCGTTCTTCTCGGTCCAGGCCACGCCGGCGATGTCCAGGTGCGCCCAGGGCAGGCCGCCGGTGAAACGTTCGAGGAAGGCCGCCGCCGTAAGGGCCCCTGCGCCGGGCGTGCCCAGGTTGGACAGGTCGGCGTAGGGGCTCTCCATCTGCTTGCGGTGGCCCTCGACCAGGGGCAGACGCCAGAGCGGGTCCGCGGCCCGCCGCGAGGCCCGTTCGAGCCGCGCGGCCAGCGCGTCGTCGTTGCTCACCATGCCGGCGTGGTGCTCGCCCAGGGCCACGACGCAGGCCCCGGTGAGGGTGGCCAGGTCGATGAGCGCCTTGGGGCGGGGCTTGAGGGTACCGCTCGCGTAGGCGAGGGCGTCGGCCAGGATGAGGCGCCCCTCGGCGTCGGTGTTGCGGATCTCGATCGTCACCCCGTTGCTGGCCTTCAGGATGTCGCCCGGCTTGTAGCTGCGCCCGCCGGGCATGTTCTCCGAGGCGGGCACGAGGCCGACGACCCGGACGCCCACGCCGAGCCGGGCCACGGCCTGCATCGCCGCCAGCACCGCGGCGCCGCCGCACATGTCGAACTTCATGTCCTCGAGCTTCGCGGCGGGCTTGATCGAGATGCCCCCGGTGTCGAAGGTGAGGCCCTTGCCCACCAGGGCCACGGTCGGCACGCGGCCCTTGCCCGGCGGCTCCCAGGTCAGCACGATCAGGCGGGGCGGCTGCGCGCTGCCCTGCGCCACGCCGAGCAGGGCCCCCATCTTCCGCTCGCGCATCTCCGCCTCGTCCATCACGTGGACCTTGAGCCCCCACTGGGCCGCGAGCTCGAGGGCGCGCTCGCCGAGCCAGGCGGGCGTGCACACGTTGCCGGGCTCGTTGCCCAGCGTGCGCGCGAAGCAGACGCACTCGCCCAGGATCCGACCCCGCTCGGCGCCGCGCGCCACGGCGCGGGCGGGCTCGCGCCCGGAGACGACCGTGAGCCGCTCCACGGCGTCCTCGCTCGGCTTGCTCTTGTGCGCCTCGAAGCGGTAGAGCCCGCACACGGCCCCGTCCACCAGCGCCTCGGCCAGGGCCTCGGGCCGCATCCGAAGCCCGCGCGCGCGGGGGAGCAGCAGGCTCACCGACCGCGCCCCGGCCTGGCGCGCCGCGCGCGCCCCCGCACCCGCGGCCTGGCGCAGGCCCTCGCCGTCCAGCGTGCGCACGTCCCCGAGCCCGACCACGACCAGCGTGCCCACACGCTCGCGCGCCCCGCCGGGGAGCACCTGCACCTGGCCGGCGCCGCCCTGGAAGGCCTTGCGCTCCACCAGGGCCTTGAGCGCCCGGCCGTGGCCGGCGCCGGCCTGCGCGGCCTCGGCGAGCGGCGGTGCGTCCTTGGCGGCGAAGAGCACCAGGGCCTGGTCGCCAAGGCGCCCCAGGGGCGCGCGCAGCGTCTTGACTTGCACGGAGCGGTCTCCTTCGATGCAGGGGGGGGGAATCGGTTGGGGAGGCGGGCGGCCGGCGGCGGGCCGAACGGAGCGGGACGTTCAGTCCCGCCGCTCGTAGCCCAGTTCCTTCAGGATGCCGAGCACCTCGCTCCAGGTCGGAAAGGGCCGGCCCGTGCGGTCCTTGAAACGCCCGATGGCGCGGATGAAGTCGAGCGTCTCCGCGTCCATGTCGTACTGGTTCATGCGGCGCTCGCGGCGCTGGCGCGCGCGCCGCTCGCCGCCCGTGCGCCGCTCCACCGCCACCGGCTGTTCGGCCGCGCGCCGCTCCCCCTGACGCCGCTCCGGGCGCGTGCGCCGGTCCGGGGCCTGTGCGGCGGGCGCATCCTGGGGGTCGTCGGCGGGGCCCATGGGGCCCAGGAGGGTACCGCAAGGGCGGCCGGAGGGGGCCGCTTTGCGCCTCCTGGCCGACGCGCCGGGTCCCCTCCGGGGCCGCCCGGAGGGGGTCGGGCCGGCCGCCACCCCGGGGGGCGCCCCGCCCCCCATCGCCGCACCCCGAACCAGCGCCGGACCGGGGCGGCCCGATGAGCGCACGAGCCGGCGCGGCCTACGGCCGCAGCACCACCTGCACGTCCCGGCGCTCGCCGTCGGCGGCGACGAACTCGGACGCGAAGGCGAGGCCGCTTCCGGCCCGGGCCCGGATGCGCACCGGTCCGGGCGGGACCGGCACCTCGAACTGCAGGGTGCGTACCCGATTCCAGGGCGCCTCGTCCCCCGCCTGCCACTCGATCCAGACCTCCTCCTCGGGTCCCGGGACGAAGGGGCGTCCGGCGCCGTCCAGCGGCGCCAGGAAGCGCAGCCAGGCGTAGCGGCGCAGCACCAGCGGGGGCAGCGGGAGGTGGTCGCCCTCGCGCACTTCGAAGGCCTCGGTGCGCGCCGTGATGAAGCGCGGCGCGCTGACCTCGAGGACGTAGCGCCCGGGCACGACGTCGGTGAGCGCAAACTCGCCCTCGCGCGACGTGAAGGTGCCGAGCCCGACGCCGCGCCCGTCCCGCTGAACCACGAGTTGCGCGGTGGCCGGGTCCACGAAGCGTCCCTCCGGGTCCAGGACGCGCAAGGCGACCGAGCCGCCTCCGCCCATCCGGAGCACCACGCGCGTGATCTGGTGGGCCTGGATCTCCACCTCGACCGGCTGGCTCGTCAGGCGCTCGCACCGGGCCCAGACGCGGTAGCGGCCCGGGAGGATGCGTTCCACCAGCGTCGAATCGTCGGGACCGAGGCTCACGCGCCGCTGCACCTGACGGTCGCCCCGCGGGTTGTCCTCCACGCTTTCGACGGTGACCTCCGCGTGGCGCATCAGGCCCCGGCGCGGGGCGAGGCCCTCGAGCGCGGCGTGCAGCGCGCCGAAGGAGTCCACGTCGATGCGCAGGTTCTCGGCCCCGCCGGGGGCCTGCTCGTAGCGCACGCCAAAGCTCGGGTGGCGGATCTCGAGGCGCTGGTCCCCGATGGCCAGGCCCTTGATCCGGAAGCGGCCCTGGGCGTCGGTGCGGCCCGTGCGGAGTTTGTACTTGTACCAGGGGTGCTTGTAGTACGCCGACACGCTCTCGACCCGGATCTCCACGTCGGGCACGGGCCGCTCGTTCTCGTCCAGGACCTGGCCGGCCACCTCGAGCCCCGGGCGCATCGGGAAGCGCCGCTCGACCGTCTCGCCGGGGGGCACGACCGTGCGGCGCGGCACGTGCTTGCCGTCGTCGCTGTCGAAGTCGTACCACTTGTAGTCCGGATGGGTGATCACGAACTCCAGTTGCACGGAGTCCGCGAAGGGCCCGATCTCGAAGTGCCCCTCCGCATTGGTGAACAACTTGAGGGAGTCGTCGCCCAGTTGCGGGATGTCGCTCAACTCCCACACCCGCGGCCCCAGCACCTGGGGCACGAAGCGACCGAGCTGGGGCAGCGAGGCGAGGGGGACGCGCGTGCCGCGCTGCTCCCCGACGGAGCGGCCCTCGGGGATCGCGGGCGGCGGCGCCGTCTTGTTCTGCAGGTAGATGTCCACCCGGGCGCCCGCCACCGGTTCGCCGGTGGCTTCGTCGAACACCCGCCCGACTACCCGCCCCGCCGGGGCCAGCCGGAGCTCCAGGCCCTCGCGCGGCCGGCCGCGGGTCTCGACCCCGTCGACGAAGTAGCGCTTGTGCCAGGCCAGGACGTGCGCGATGCGGCTGCGGGCGTCGGCCGCGATGCGAAACGCCCCGTCGGCGTCGGTCACGGTCTCCCCGGCGTCGAAGTAGTCCCCCACCACGGCCGGGGGCGGCGGCTCCCCCTCCACCACGGCCGCCGGCTCGGCGAACTCGCCGGCGTTGTAGCCCACGAGCAACACGCGCGCGCCGTGGATCGGGCGGCCCTCCAGGTCCAGCACCCGGCCGCTGTACACGCCCCCCAGGGGGGGCGGCGGGGGCCCGGGGGCCTCCGGGGGCGGCCGGTCGACGTCCGCCAGCGGCTGGAGGATCGGCTCGGGCTGGGGCGCCCGCAGCACGAGGGCGTAGAGCAGGGCGCCCCCGGCGGCGACCAGCGCGATGAGTACGAGCGCGGTGGGGCGCGGGACGACTCGCATGGGGTGCTCCAACTCGGACCCGCCCCCGCCGGCCCCGTCGCCGCCGCCCATTCAACCACGGGCGGCGGGGCGGGAGGCGCGGTCAGATCCGGCCCTCGAGCTCGGCCCAGTCGAAGGGTCCGCTCTCCGCGCCCGGCACGCGGTAGGAGTCCGCGTCCTCGTGGTGGGTCGAGAACTCGATGATCTCCGAGTCCTCCAGGCCCCAGAAGCGGTGCTCGACCCCCGGGGGGATGTGGTGGTGGTCGCCCGGGCCCATCACCCGCTCGCCGTCCCCCATCTCCAGGAGGATGCGCCCGCGGATCACGTAGAAGACCTCGTCCTTGCGCCGGTGCAGGTGCAGCGAGCAGCGGTAGCCGCGCTTGAGCACCATCTTCTTGCCGCAGTACTCGCGGTTGACGATCCAGTGCTCCTCGCCCCAGGTCTTGGGCACCTTGTGCGTGGGCGCCTGCTCCAGCGCGCGGCGGGTCCGGCTCATGGGTCCATCCTCGGCGCCGCCCCCGCCCGGGTCCAGCCCCGGGCGCGGGCCCGGCCGCGGCCCGGGCCCTGGCCGACCGCCGGCCGGGGGGCCGCGGCGCGGGGGGCGCCCCGCCGGCGCCTCACAGGCGGGCCGTCCGGATCAGGCCCGAGAGCAGGCTCGGAAAGTCGATCCCCACCCGCCGGGCCGCCAGCGGCACCAGCCCGCGGTCGGTCATGCCCGGCAGCGTGTTCACCTCCAGGAACCAGGGGGTGAGGTCCGCGTCCAGGATGAAGTCGCTGCGCGAAAGGCCGCGCAGGCCGAGCAGCGCGTGCACCGCGAGCGCCAGGCCCTGGACGCGCTCGGCGAGCGCGTCGGGCAGCGGAGCCGGGCAGATCTCCTCGGCCCCGTCGGCGGAGTACTTCTCCTGGTAGTCGAACCAGGCCCCGCGGCGGGGCCGGATCTCGATCACCGGCAGCGCCCGGGGCTCGCCCCGTTCGCGCTCCTCGATCACCCCCACGGTGAGTTCTCGCCCGCGCACGTAGGCCTCCACCAGCAGGCGTTCGGCGCCGCCCTGGACCAGGGCGTCGATCGCGGCCGCGCCCGTGCCCTCGTCGCGCACCAGGTGCACCTCCAGCGTCGACCCGCCGCAGGGGTTCTTGAGCACGAAGGGCAGGCCGAAGCGGCCCGCCCAGGTCTGGAACCACTCCGCGCGCCGGCGGGCGAGCGCGCGCACCTCCAGCGCTTCGAAGCGCGGTGTCTGGATGCCGTGGAAGGCGCAGACCTCCTTGGCGCGCACCTTGTCGAAGGCCACGGCGCTCCCGCGCATGCCGCTGCCCACGAAGGGGATGCCGGCCGCCTCGAGGCAGGCCTGCAGGGTGCCGTCCTCGCCAAAGCGCCCGTGCAGCACGGGCAGCGCCACGTCCACGCCCCAGCGCTTGAGCGCCTCCAGCGCGTCCCAGGGGCCGCGGCACTCCTTCCAGCCGTCCAGCTCGTGCGGGTCGAAGGCCGCGCGCGTGGCGGCGCCCTCCCGCCCGCGCCCCCACCCGCGCGGGGCCAGGCGCCAGGCGCCCTCGCGCGCGATCACCACGGGGCGCACGTCGTAGAGCAACCCGCCCAGCGCCCGCACGACCTGGGCGCCGCCCGCCAGCGAGACCTCGTGTTCGCTGCTCGGCCCGCCCATCAGCACCGCGACGCGCAGCCGCTCGCCGCGCGCCGGCGTCTTGCGCTTGACCACGCCCGCCTCCCGCCACGCCCCCGGGCGGCGCGCGGCAGGCGCGCCGTCCCCGCGGCTGGCTCCCCGGCCATTCAACCATGCCCCGCCGGATGCGCCCGAACGGGGTTTCCTCCCCCAGGGCTGGGGTCCTTGGCGGGCCGCCGGCGGCCCTAGGCCGCCCCCGGCGCGGGCCCGTCGTGGGGCTCCGCTCCGTCCAGCTCGAGCGGGCGCAGCGCGGGCGCCTCCGGCTCGCCAAGCCCCCGTTCCCGGTGCCAGCGCCGCACCTCGGCCTCGACCATGAGCCGGGCCCGCACGAGGCTGTCGGGGCCGCTCGCCGTCTTGATCGGCGCGAACTCCCACTCCCGGGGCACCTCGTGGAACTCCACCCGCTCGGCGTGGGGGAAGAGGTCGAAGAGGAAGCGCTCGAGCTTCACCCCCTCCACGGGCGCCGGACGTCCGTCGGGTCCGAGCGCCTCGACCGTCTTGAGCGCCCGGTGCAGCGGCAGCCGCGTCCCCGCCGCCCACTGCTCCAGGAGCCAGCGCGTCGAGAAGGCGTGGACGGCGATCGAGCCGTAGGGCAGCGGGGCGGCCGCCTCCGGGTCCACCTCGCTGTACTCCACGACGTGGTGGCGGCCGCGCACGTCCCGCACCAGCAGGCCGACGGGCTCGGCCGGGTCGCGGCGGCGCACGACCTTGGTCACGACCTGGGCGCGCCGCTCCACCATCCAGCCCAGGAGCACCGGATCGAAGGGGCGCGCGAGGGGGTTGTCCACCTGCAGCGTGGTGAGCACGTCCACCCCCTGGGCGACCAGTTCCTCCAGCACGCCCGCGCGCGCGAGCGCCTCGAACGCGCCCCCGTGCCCGTCCGGCGCCGTGGCGAGCCGCCCCGGCCCGGCGAGCAGCGCCCGCCCTTCCCGGTCCAGGCAGGGAAGCACCCCCTGGACCAGGATCCGGGGCGGCGGCGTTCGGAGCCCGTAGTCGCCGGCCTCGGCGTAGGCGGCGCGGGTCTCCGCCTCGGTCGAGGGGCTGACGAGCACGAAGGCGGGCAGCGGGCGGGCGTGGCGCCGCCGGGCCGCCAGCACGCGCTCGGCGTGGACCCGGTAGAGCGTGCGCCCCGGGTCCGGCCCCAGTTCGACCGTCCCCTTCGGCCCGGCGTGGCCGAGCCGCGTTCCCTGCCCTCCGGCCAGCAGCAAGGTGGCCACCCGTCCGTGGGCGAGCAGGCCGAGCCCCAGGCGCGCCAGCCGCGCGCGCAGACCGCCCTCCCCCACCTGGCGCCGCCAGGTGAGGCCCCGGGGCGGACGGAGCTCCAGGCGCGCGGGGGCGGTCGCCTGCGCGGCCGTCGACAGGGCCTCCCAGGGCCACGCGGCGGCCGCGGCGAGGAAGGCCGGGCCCCCGGCGCCAAGGCCCTGGGCGTGGGCCACCAGGTGCGCCTGGCCGGCGGCGATCAGGCGCGCCGCGGCCTCCCGCGCCGCGTCAGCCACGTCGGGTCCGCCCGCCGGCCCGGGCTACGGTCAGACCTTCCCGAAGCACAGGGTCACGTTGTGGCCGCCAAAGCCCAGGCTGTTGGACAGGGCATGGCGGACCTTCATCTCGCGCGCCGCGTTGGGCACGTAGTCGAGGTCGCACTCCGGGTCGGCCTCGTCCTGGTTGATCGTGGGGTGGACGACGTCGCCGAACACGCTCAACGCCGTGAACACCCCCTCCACCCCCCCCGAGCCGCCCAGCAGGTGCCCCACCATCGACTTGGAGGAGGAGATCGCCAGGCGGCGGGCGTGGTCGCCGAACACGGTCTTGATGGCGTGCGTCTCGGCGATGTCGTTGAGCTCGGTGGAGGTGCCATGGGCGTTGATGTAGTCCACCTGGTCGGGGTCGAGGCGCGCGTCCTTGAGCGCGAGCGCCATGGCCCGGGCCGGCCCCGAGCCGCCGGGGGCCGGCGCCGTGATGTGGTGCGCGTCGGCCGTCATGCCGGCCCCGAGCACCTCGCAGTAGATCCGCGCCCCCCGGCGCCGCGCGTGCTCCAGTTCCTCGAAGATCAGGATGCCCGCGCCTTCCCCCATCACGAAGCCGTCGCGGCCCCGGTCGAAGGGGCGGCTGGCCGCCGCGGGGTCGTCGTTGCGCCGCGACATGGCCCGCATCGAGTTGAAGCCGGCCATCCCCATCGAGGTGATCGTCGCCTCGGCCCCCCCGCTCACGACCAGGTCGCACTCGCCCTCGCGGATGCTGCGCAGCGCGCAGGCCATGGCGTGGTTGCTGGAGGCGCAGGCCGAGGAGGTGATGAAGTTCGGGCCCTGAAGCCCGAGCCGGATGCTCACGTTCCCCGCCACGGCGTTGGCCATCATCTTGGGCACGAAGAACGCGCTGACCCGCTGCGGGCCCTTCTCCATGATGGTCGTGTGGGTGTCCTCGATCGTGTCCAGGCCCCCGATGCCCGTGCCCAGGATCACGCCGGCGCGCTCGCGGTCGAGCCCCCCGTCGGCGCCGCGGGGCAACCCCGCGTCGTCCCAGGCCATCTCGGTGGCGGCGATCCCGTACATCGTCATCCGGTCGAGCTTCTTCAGCTCGCGCGGCTCGATCCAGCGGGTCGGCTCGAAGTCCTTCAACTCGGCCGCGATCAGGCACGGCATGCCCATGCCGGCCGCGTCAAAGCGCGTGATGCGCCCGACGCCGCTGCGCCCGGCCAGGACGGCCGTCCAGGAGGACTCCACATCATTGCCGCAGGCGTTGAGGGTCCCCAGGCCCGTGACGACGATGCGTCTCGACATCCTCCGTCAGTCCTTCTTGTTCAGGTGCTCTTCGATGAACTTGATCGCGTCCCCCACGGTGCGGATCTTCTCCGCCTCCTCGTCGGGGATGCTGATCTCGAACTCGTCCTCGAGCTCCATCACCAGCTCGACGGTGTCGAGGCTGTCGGCCCCCAGGTCGTTGATGAACGAGGTGGCCTCGCTCACGTTCTCCTCGGTCTGGCCCATCTGCTCGCAGACGATCTTGATGACCTTGTCTCGAACGTTGCTGCCCACGGTGTGCGTCCTCCGTTTCACGGCCTGCCGCCCGAGGGATCCCGGGGGGCCACCGTTGTCCTACATGACCATGCCGCCGTCTACAGGAATCACCTGTCCCGTGATGTAGCCGGCCGTCTCGCCCGCGAGGAAGGCCACGACGGCGGCGACGTCCTCGGGGGTGCCGAGCCGCCCCAGAGGGATGCGGCCCTGGAGTTCGTCCGCCGCCCCCGGGGGGAGGCCGGCGGTCATGTCGGTCTGGATGAAGCCGGGGGCGACGGCGTTGGCCGTGACCCCCCGACCGGCCAGTTCGCGGGCCACCGAGCGCGTGAGTCCGATCAGGCCCGCCTTGGAGGCGGCGTAATTGGCCTGCCCGGCGTTGCCCATCAGGCCGACCACCGAGGTGATGTTCACGATCCGCCCGCGGCGGCTCTTCATCAGGCGCCGCGCGGCGGCCCGGGTGAGCTGCCAGGCGCCGGTGAGGTTGACGGCGAGCACCCGGTCCCAGTCCTCCTGGCTCATGCGCAGGAGCAGGGTGTCGCGGGTGATGCCGGCGTTGTTGACCAGCACGTCCAGGCCCCCGCCGTGCTCCACGGCCGCCGCGACCGCCGCCTCGGCCGCCTCGGCGGTGCTCACGTCCCCCGCCACGAAGCGGCAGCGGTCCGGGGCCCCGCTCCCGGCGCAGGTCTCCTCGGCGGCGCGGGCGTCCCGCCCGGTGAAGGTCACCCGGGCCCCGCCCTGCGCGAAGGCCGTGACGATCGCCCGGCCGATGCCGCGCGTGCCGCCGCTCACCAGGACGCTCACCCCGTGAAAGTCGCTCATGCCGGTTCCGGGCTCCCCACCAGGGCTCCGACCGACGCCGCGTCGTCGGCCGCCTGGGTCGCAAGGTCGGGTTCCGTGCGTCGGATCAGCCCGGCCAGCACCCGGCCCGGGCCCGGTTCGACCACGCGCGTGACGCCCAGGGCGCGCGCCGCGCGCACGCCGTCGGCAAAGCGCACCGGCGCGGTCACCTGCGCCACCAGGTTGGCCCGCAGCACGGCCGGGTCGCGGCTCGGGGCGGCGCTCACGTTGGAGATCACGGGGACGCGCGGCGGCCGCAACTCGACGGCCTCGAGCGCGCGGGCCAGGCGCCGCGCGCCGGGCTCCATCAACGGGCTGTGGAAGGCGCCCGCCACGGGCAGGCGCACCCCGCGGCGCACGCCCAGCGCGGCGGCGGCGCGTTCGGCCTCCTCCAGCGAGGGGAGGTCGCCGCTGATCACCACCTGGCCGGGGGCGTTCAGGTTGGCCACCGCGACCACCCCGCCGGTGGCCTCGCGGGCGGCGCGGCAGGCCGCCTCCGCCAGGTCCGCCTCGCAGCGCAGCGCCAGCATCCCGCTCGGCACGGCCTCGCTGGCCTCCTGCATCCCGAGGCCGCGCTCGCGCACCAGCAGCAGGGCGGCCTCGAGGTCGAGCGCCCCCGCGGCGTACAGGGCCGTGAACTCGCCCAGCGAGAGGCCGAAGCACGCCCCGAGGTCCGCCAGCGCGTCGCCCGGGGCCGCCAGGGCCGCGGTCACCGCCGCGCCCACCGCCAGGATCGCGGGCTGCTGCACGTCGGTGCGGCGCAACTCGCTCTCGGGGCCGCGGGCGCACAGGGCGAGGAGGTCGAGGCCGAGCACCGCCGAGGCGCGGTCAAAGACGCGCCGCGCGGCGGGGAAGCGTTCGGCCACGTCCACGCCCATGCCCAGGTGCTGGGCGCCCTGTCCGGGGAAGGCCAGGGCCAGGCTCACCGCACGGGCTCCGCGGCCAGGTCGCGCGTGATGCGCGCGCCCACCTGCTGGTCGAGGTAGGCCCGGATGACGCGCACGCCGTTCACGAAGGCGCGCGGGCCGCTGCGGCCGTGGCCGATCACATAGCAGCCGTCCACGCCCAGCAGCGGGGCGCCGCCGTATTCGCTGTAGTCGGCGCGCGCCGCGACGGCGGCGAGCACCTCGCGCCCGCTGGCCACGCCCGCGCCCTCCAGCGCCCCCCGCAGCGCGCCCAGGAGGAACTCCGCCATGCCCTCCGCGGCCTTGAGCGCGATGTTGCCCGTGAAGCCGTCGCAGACCACCACGTCGGCGCGGTCCGTGAAGAGTTCCCGGGGCTCCACGTTGCCCACGAAGCCGGGCACGGGCTGGGCGCGCAGCCGCTCCCAGGTCTCGTGGACCAGGCGGTTGCCCTTCTTCTCTTCTTCGCCGATCGAGAGGATGCCGACGCGCGGCGCCGCCAGGCCCAGCGTGCTCTGGGCGTAACACGAGGCCATCAGCGCGTACTGGCGCAACTCCTCGGGGCTCGCGTCGGGGTTGGCCCCGCAGTCCACCAGGATGGTGGCCCCGCCCGGTCGGGGAAAGGGGACCGCGATGCCCAGCCGCCGCACGCCGGGCAGGCGCCGGCAGTAGAGCGTGGCGGCCGCCACGGCGGCGCCGGTGTGCCCCATCGTGAGCACGCCCGCCACGCGCCCGGCCCGCAGCAACTCCGCCACGGCCCGAGCGCTCACCCGTTCGCTGGCCCGGACCGCGCGCACCGGGTCCTCGCCCGGGTCCACCGCGTGCGGGGCGTCCCACAACTCCAGGCGGGCGCGTTCCGCCTCCCCGGGCCCGAGGCGGGCGAGTTCGGCCTCCAGCCGGGCCGGGTCGCCCGCCAGCACGATCGCCACGTCCGCGAAGCGGCGCACGGCCTCGAGCGCACCCTCCACCGCCGCGGCGGGTGCCCGGTCGCCTCCCATGGCGTCGATCGCGATGCGCGTGAGGCCCATGCGCCTCCCAGGTGCCCGACGGGCCCGCGGGGCGGGCGCCGCATGATCCCATGTCCTTCGCAGGCCGGGCCGGCGCGGCCGCGAGCCGGCGCGCCGGGCGGGCCTAGTCTCCCTTGTGGATGACCTCACGCCCGCGGTAGTGCCCGCAGTTCTCGCAGACCCGGTGCGCCGGGCCCCGGTGCGCGCAGCGGGCGCAGGGGCGCAGGTTGCGCGGGGCGAGTGCGTGGTGCGCGGCGCGGCTGCGGCTGCGGCGCTTGCTGACCTTGCCCATCGGGACGGCCATGGGGATTCCTCCGTGCCGCCGGGGCTGCCGAGGTCGGGCGGCGCCTTGGGGCGGGATCGCGAACTCAAGGGCGGGGGGTTGGGCGCACCCCGGGGCGGACCCGGGGCAGCCCAGGAGCGTATGCGCCCGCCTGGACGGGTCAAGCCTGCCCCGGCGCCGCCGGCGCCAGCGCCTGCTCCAGCACGGCCCGGGCGGCGGCCAGGGCCGGTTCGAGGGCCGCGGGCTTCTGGCCCTGGCCCTGGGCCTGGGCGGGGCTGCCACCGCCCCCACCGCCCAGGAGCCCGGTGAGGGCCTCGAGCAGGACCCGGGCGTTCACGCCCCGGGCGAGCGCCTGGGGGCCCACGCGGACGAGCAGCGGCGCGCGCCCGTCCTGTTCGCCGGCCAGCACCAGCACCTCGAGCCCCTGGCCCGCCAGGCTGTCGGCCAGGCCCTTGAGCCCCTTGGCGTCCAGCCCGCGCTGGGCGGCCAGGAGCACCTTGAGGCCTCCGAGGTCCTCGGCCCCGGCGCCCAGCGCCCGGGCGGCCTCGAGGCCCGCCTCGCGGGCCCTGCGCTCGCGCTCCTTGCGCTGGGCGCGCTGTTCCTCGAGCAGGGCCTCGACCCGCGCCTCGAGTTCGCCCGGCTGCGCCTTGAGCAACGCGCACAGTCCGCCCAGCACGGCCCGGTCGCGGGCGGCGGCCTCGACCGCGCCCAGCCCGGTCACGGCCTCGATCCGCCGCACCCCCGCCGCGATGCCCGCCTCGGAGGTGATGCGCAGCGCGCCGATGTCGCCCGTGCGCCGGCAGTGCGTCCCGCCGCACAGTTCGCGCGAACCGCTCGGCACCGAGAGCACGCGCACCTGCGCGTCGTACTTCTCGCCGAACAGCGAGACCGCCCCGGAGGCCTTGGTGGGTGAATTCGTGCGCCACAATATCCAGGCTTACCAGCGGGGAGTGGGTCCAGCCGTCGCCGTCGCCGAAGCTGAAGCGGGTTCCGTCCC
>JAPKHB010000600.1 GCA_026647295.1 Planctomycetota bacterium
TTTTCCATAGCGATTCTCCTCATTGGCATGGCACTTCCTCCCTAAGCAGTTATGCGACTGGCAAAAAGGAGGAAGATAAGCGTTCACCATCAACAGAAGAAAGTGTGAAGTTCGGGCAAGGTGGGGGTCAGGTGGCAGGTTTCAGCCGGAAGGGGTGGCAGTTTTCGCCCGGAATCAGTGGCAACCTTCACCGGAACGGGTGGCAGTTTTGGGCCGGAATACACAGCTACTACTGGCTTGTCAATTTTGACACTCGCAAGCACAGGTACACCACTTCAACCGGTAGCGGCGGCGGCAGCAGGTTTTACTGGAACTATTCAGGTAGCTGCCGACGCTACGAAGGCCGCAATAACAGGAGAACCGTCGGATGTTATGAAGATAGCAACAAATATTGTCGCTGATCAAGCGGGTCGCAGGGTTGCGAAGACTATTTCAGGACTGGCGGGAGAAGAGCATCAAAAACTCACTGAGGATACTTTTAAAGCTGCAACGAATATTATTTCCGAAAGAATTCTGTCATTGACCGATTCAAAGAAAAAGAAAAATGATGAAAAGGAGCAGCACTGAATCAACGCAATGACACCAATTAGATGCTCCTCAGCGCTACTGCTGGAAAACCTTTTGATGCAAGCCAAAATCCAGTAATCAGAGCATTGTAGTTTCCACAATTGCTCAGTTTTTCCCTTTCTGTAAACGAGTACATAACAGTTTTTTGTTTTATGGAAGACG
>JAPKHB010000601.1 GCA_026647295.1 Planctomycetota bacterium
TGCCAGCGCCCGCTTCTCCACTTCCTTTGTGTCACTCTTTTTCTGTTTGAAGATTTTGCACCTCTCGAGCGGTTTCCGCGAGTTCGTGCCGGCGAAGGCGAAGCTGTACGTCGGCGACCTCGCCGACGCCGCCGCCGTCGAGGCGGCGGTCGCGGACTTCCGGCCCGAGGTCGTGGACCACCACGCCGCCCAGATCGACGTGCGCAAGTCGGACTGGATCCGCGGCTTCGACGGCCGCGGCCTGGACACCGGCACACGCTGGGCGGTGCGCAAGGACGGCGGCGAATTCGACCAGTTCGCCGGCGCCACCATCACCCCGCGCGCGGTGGTGGGGGCCGTCCATGCCAGCCTGAAATTCTTCGCCGGAAACCGCGCGCGCCTGCTCGCCGCGCTGGAAGACGCCATGGCCCAGGGCGCCGCCGCGCGCCGCGACCGCGAGACCGGCCAGGGTTCGCTCTTCGCCGAGGACGAAGGCGCCGCCGCGGCCCCCGTGCTGCCGCCCGTCGCCGCGTGGCCCGACCAGCAGCGCCTGGAAGAGGAAAAGAAGGTCCTGGGCTTCTACTTCTCCGGCCATCCGCTCGCCGACGTGCGCGAACTGGTCGAAGGCATCTCCTCGAAACCCTGCAAAGAACTCGGCAAGGTCACCGACGACTACGAGGTCGTGCTGGGCGGCTACGTCAACGCCGTGCAGTTCAAGACCACGCGCGCCAAGGGCGAGAAGATGG
>JAPKHB010000602.1 GCA_026647295.1 Planctomycetota bacterium
GTCCCGGTGGACGAGGGCGGCGCAGATCGCGCCGAAGGCCATGAGCGCCGCCGCCAGGTCGGACGCCGAGCAGCCGACCTTGGTCGGCGGGTGTCCGGGCATGCCGGTCAGTCCCATGATGCCGCTCATGCCCTGGGCGATCGTGTTGTACCCGGGACGCCGGGCATAGGGCCCGTCCTGGCCGAACCCGGTGACGGAGGCGTAGACGACGGCCGGGCTGGCGGCGCTGACCGCGCGCGCGCACCTCTTCGTCGGCAACGACACCGGCCCGCTGCACCTGGCCGTGGCGCTGGGCGTCTACGGCATCGTCCACGGCTGGCTGACCTATCTGCTGCCCTTCTTCGACCAACTGCGCGCGCCGGCGCGGGCGCGGAGGCCGGGTCGGCGGCGAGGGCGCGCGCGCCGAGGCCGGTCGCGTTCACCACGGCGTCGCCGGGGACGTCGGCGAGCCGCTCGACGCGCGCGAGCTCGACGGGGCGCGCGAGGCGCGACGCGAGCCAGGGGAGGTGACGGCGGGGATCGACGCGCGGCGCGCGGAAGCGCCAGGCCATCGGCGCGCCGGCGACGGGCTCCGGGGGCTACGACGACCTGTCGCTCGAAGACGTGATCCGCCTGAAGCTGAAGGAGTACTTCCGTCAAACGCGGGAAGTGGAACCTACGGACCTCTACGAGCTGATCATGCAGCGCGTCGAACGGCCGCTGCTCGAGCTGACCCTCGAGCGCAC
>JAPKHB010000603.1 GCA_026647295.1 Planctomycetota bacterium
AAACGCACCAGCCAGCCCGCCGCTTCGTTGCCGAGCGCTGCGGCAAACGCCGCAATGATGAAGCCCCGCTTCAGGCCCGGTGAAAACGGCGAGAAGATCAACAAGTGCGTTAACAACAATACCACCATGGCCATCATCGGCAGGTGCATGTGGGTGACTTCCAGCATCGATTGGTAGGTGCGCGGCATGCGAAACTCCTCCTCCGCGCCCAGATAGTAGCTTGCAACCGAGGCCGGGGTCAAGCCCATCTTGGCAAAGTAAAGGCCAAAGTTCGTCAGCCAAAATCCAGCCAACAACATCGCTGCCAGCGCCAGTGTGAGGCGCATCAAAGGGTGGCTTTGAAAGCCACCAGATTGCAGGTATTTCATCCAGCTTTCCTCGGTTTTCCTCTTGTAATTCGGCGCCGCTTCTCTCGCCCCGGCATCGCAGCCACCGGCCTGCCACGGCATGATAACTTCTGAACCGGTTTTGTTCAAGCCAGCCGCGGCTCCCCTGGCGCTGGCTGTTCGGGCGCGGCGCAGCCAGCCCGCATTTGCGATTGGGTCATGGCAAGCTAAAAACTCCGCCCGGAAAATCAAGCAGTATTGCAGCAGCGCAGCAATTGCCGGCCACCGCGCGGCGCTGATTTCGCCGGTTTGCGCGGCTTTTTGGCGGAAATGGGCACGTTCGCCGCGGTTCAGGTTGCTTGACTTTTACGGCAATTTTTCCTATCATCAAGCCTTCA
>JAPKHB010000604.1 GCA_026647295.1 Planctomycetota bacterium
AAACAACCGAAAATCAAGACAGAGATGAATGGGAAGGGGTTAACGGTACATGCAGGGCTGTTACCGGTACTGACGTTCATGGAGAAATTATTGTTCAGAAAACGAGTACAAGAAGCAGTACGTAAGGAGCGTGGTGCAAACGCGCAGTATCAGATTGTTGATGCCGTGCAAATGATAGTAATCGGGTTGGTAGCTGGAGCAACCTCGATGGTGCAGGTAGTGAAGGTATGGGCGGATGAGGTACTGATGAAGATGGCGGGATGGAAAGAAATTCCCGTAGATAGCACGATAGGGCGTATAATGAAGCTGGTAGCCCCGGGGGATATTGTGGAACTGACGGGGATAGTCCATCGTTTCAGAGGGCAGGTGTGGAAACGTGCGGTGCGTTCAGGGCACAAATTGAGAAGTGCGCTGAGCGATATGTGGATAGACGTTGATTCAACAGTGGACGGAGTCTATGGGAATCAGGAGGGTGCGGAAGTGGGATATAACCCCAAAAAGAAGGGACAGAAGGCGTATCATCCCGTGATAGCATTTGTGGCAGAGACGAAAGAGATATTGCATAGTTGGTTTCGCTGCGGGAGTGCATACACGAGCAATGGGATTGTAGAGTTCATGAAGGAGTGTATGGCGTATACGAAGAAGCGGATACGGGTAATCTTTCGGGGAGACAGTGGTTTTTTCTCGGGAGAGTTGTTGGATTACCTGGAGTCGGTGTCCGCG
>JAPKHB010000605.1 GCA_026647295.1 Planctomycetota bacterium
GCACAAAGTAGGCGTCGAGTTCCGGCACGTTCAGCCTGCCCGCGCGATAAGCTGCTTCAAACGCGCGGGTGGCCATGCCGTGTTTTCTGGCATAGGCTGCGAACACCACGTCAAAATGTCCGGGCTCCACTTCCGGTGGTGCGCCAAACCCGGAATCAAAGTAACGGCTCAATCCTGTTTTTGTCAGCCGATCCGGATTCATCCACACGCTGCGATATTCCTGAATTGCGGCCGCGAGCACGCCTTTGAGCCAGGCTTTGCTCGCCGCCTCTTTGGGCAGGTGTTGATAAACCGCCAATGCCATCGAGGTGAGAAACGGCGGCTGCGAGCGCGTGAGGTAATAAGTGCGATTGGCGTTCAAAATCGCGCCGTAGTGGGTGATTTCATAGACAAAATTATCTACCATCGCTTTGGCCAGCTCGACGCGGCCGTCGCGCAGAAGTCCCAGCGCGATGAAGTAACTGTCCCACCCGTACATTTCATTGAAGCGGCCGCCGGGCACCACGAAAGGAAGTCCCTCGTAGCCGCCACCCTGGCGGGGCACAATCGCCAGGCTCAGAATGCCGTGCCGGCCGTCGAGGTTGCGCACGTATCGCGCGCTGATTTTGCGCGGCAGACGCACGACTTTCATTTTCCATTCCGGATGGCGCTGCGCCACGCCGGTGAAATAGTCGAATGCGGTTTGGTCGGAGGCGGGGACGTACACGTAACGCATACC
>JAPKHB010000606.1 GCA_026647295.1 Planctomycetota bacterium
CTTCGCGCTCGGGTGCCAGGTCGACCAGCTCGCCGCGCGCAAGGTGCGCACGTGCCTGGATCTCGGGGACGAATCCATAGCCCAGGCCGGCGAGCGCGAAGGCCATGAAGCCCTCGGACGAGGGCACGACGTGGTGTGGATAGCGCCGCGAATCCAGCCCGAAGTGGCGCAGCAGGAAGGCCTCGTGCATGTCGTCGTGGCGGCCGAAGACGATCGCCGGTGCCCGCGCGAGCGCCGCCGGGGTGAGCCCCTGGGGGAACCAGCGTGCGCGGAATGCCGGCGAGCCCGCGCACAGGTAGGGCATGGCCCCGAGGCGCATGGCGGCGCAGCCGCGCATCGGATCGGCGCGGGTGGACACGCAACCCAGCACCTCGCCGTCGGCGAGCAGCGCGTGGGTGTGGTCCTGGTCGTCGACCACGCAGTCGAGCACGATGCCCTCGTCGCGGACCACCTCGGCGACCGCGCCGATGAACCAGGTGGCGAGCGAATCGGCGTTGACGCCCACTGCGAGACGCAGCGGCCCGTCCACCTGGCGTGGCGACAGCGCGCGCCGCGCCTCCGCCTCCATCAGCCGCAGTTGCGCCAGGTAGGGCAGCAGCCGGCGCCCGGCCGGCGTGGGCCGCACCGGCTTGCTGCGCACCAGCAGCACCTGCCCGAGCTCGGCCTCGAGCAGCTTGACGCGCTGCGACACCGCGGACTGGGTCAGCGAAAGGCGTC
>JAPKHB010000607.1 GCA_026647295.1 Planctomycetota bacterium
TTCAGTTCGTAAGCAACCAAAAGAACGCCCAGAGACATCAGTTTGCTGCACATCGCCGAGAGTGCCACCCGACAGCCGCCAATGAGACCCAATACCTGGTGGTAGTGAAGAACGGTTCGTCTGATCTGCCTGTAGACATCGAAGGGATTCGACTCCGAGGCGTACATGATGTTCCGAGGAGCTAAGCGGACCTCGTCGAAGAGTAGCTTCTGATATTCCATTACGATGTCGTCTCCCCGACGGGGATTCCTTGCGGGGGATGGGAGCACAGGGCAGACTTCCGTGGGCTTCACATGCACGTACATACGTTCGAAATGATGCGTGCGGCCCTCCCCCAATACCGGAACCCACACAGTCCGCTGGTCCCCTCTGGCCTCGCGGTTGAACGGGCCCTCGAACGGGTGAAGGAACTTGGCCTCCTCATCGATGCCGTGTTCGCGGATAAGGGTATCAACGCGGGGATCTTCCGAGACGATGACGTGGATGTTAGGTGCGGCCTTTCCGAGCCTCTGCCGATCGTCATGGAAGTAGATCAGACGGCTGATAATGGGAAAGTAGACGACGCGAGGCATGGCGCTTACGTCGACGACGATGTCCGTGTAAGAGGCGACGACGTTCTCGTCTGAGAACAGGTTGGCCGCGCTGCGGTCCGCGATTGAGTCGCGCTTCTCGTTTCGGAACTGCACCGCCTTCGACTCAACGGTCCCGCGGTTGCC
>JAPKHB010000608.1 GCA_026647295.1 Planctomycetota bacterium
CGGCACGCCGGCTTCGAATCAGCCAATCCGCCGCAATGGCCACGTTGTTGAACAGGCAGAAGCCCATCGCGGTGCTGGTCTCGGCATGATGCCCCGGCGGCCGCTCCGGCAGCGCCACGCCCGCCCGCAACGAAGCCCGGCTCTACACCCTGCCGCGCTACTCGGCCTGGCGCGTCAGCCTGGGCATGAAAATCACCCTGCTGCCGACCTCGCTATACTCGATGAGCGAGCGCGACCTGCTCATGCGCAAAGCGGAAAGCCGGCGCGAGCTGTTCGAACAGATCATCAAAGAGCAGCGTGAAACCGAATCCGCCGAAGCGGAATTGGAACGCATTAAAGAAGAGCGCCGCAAGGCCGAGCGCGAACTTGAACGGTTGCGCCGCATTCTGGAAGGCGAAGCCCGCCGCCAGCAACAGGAAGGCCAGAACGGCGACGACGGCAGCTTGCCGCCACGCTGACCATCCGATCTGTGCACGGCGGATCGCGGATCACAGCGGTTGCAAAACAAATCCCCTGGCATTGCCCGTGAAGGGCAACGCCAGGGGATTTCCATTTACGCTGCAAGTGTCACCGACGCCGGCCGCCGCCACGCGGCGTTGCTTCAACTTCTCTCTTCCTTCACCCACACCGCCTCGAAATAACCGCCTGATTGCGTCAATCGCTTGTGGGCTTGGTAAGCGTGCTGCTGTTTCCGCAAAGAGTATCCCGGCAGATAC
>JAPKHB010000609.1 GCA_026647295.1 Planctomycetota bacterium
GGCTGCGACTGTGCATATTCATTCACCGCCACGGAACAAGATTATTCCCCTCCGCTCCGGCCTTTCTCCAGAATCCGCTTGACAACGTTCTCCGCTGATTGTATCATCTACCCACTTTTTTTGCGCCCGCCGGAGGGCGCAAACGAGCCCAACCCGGCAGGCACGAACAATCGCATCACACCGCGCGCACGGTTTGTCTCATCCAAACTATAGTCTCTGTCCGAAAATGTTCCAATCTCGGCTGAGCCGAGGATTCCAAAATTTCGAGCGCCGGGAAAACTTTGCGGCTTTTAATGCAACGGCCAAGCCGTCGCAGGATCATTTTCTCAAAGAATGACAAGAAGACGCGGTGACTGGCAGAATCACAAAATGTCACCAGGCGCGGCGGCCTCGCGGCCTCGATCTTCCCCGAAATTCTCCCGCGACGATCCTCATTTCATCTTCACCACACTGTTCGCGCCTTCCATTTCCACTTCCAACACCACCGGCAGGTTCCAGGTGTCGCGGAACAGCGCCGCCATGGTGCCGAGCGGCAACGCGATCAAGACCGCGATCACCGTCGCCATGATCGCGACCTGCAGCGAGAGCTCGAGGCGGATCGCGATCTCCTCGATCACCGGCCGCTCGGTCCACATGGAGATGCCGAAATCGAGCGTGGCGAGGCCGACCATCCAGTCGCCGAACTGCCGTACCAGGGGCTTGTCGAGCCCGAGGCG
>JAPKHB010000061.1 GCA_026647295.1 Planctomycetota bacterium
TGCGGGCGGCCTCGTTGGCCCCGAGGATGCGTCCGTCGGGGTCCACCAGCAGGGTCGCCGGGTCGGCGGACCCGGGGGCCGGCGTCTCGGGCCCCGGGCTGACGTGGGTGCGCCGCGAACTCATGCGGGACGGCCCCGCCGCAAGCGCCGGGCCAGCGGCCCCGCCCCGGACCACTGGCGCGCTTTGCGCCGCCGGCGGCCCCCGGCTCCGGGCGGCGCTTGCCCGGGTGTGCAATCCCGCTACGCCCCCAAGCCTCACTCGTATTCCGCCAGGCGGCTGTAGAGCGTCTTCACGCTCATCCCGAGGGTCCGGGCCGTCTTGCGCTTGTTGCCCTGGCAGGCCTTGAGCGTGGCCAGGATCAGGAGGCGTTCGGCCTCGGCCAGCGAGGTCCCGACCGGGATGCGCACGGCGTCCGCCGTTGCCGCCTCGCCGCCGACCTCTGGCGGCGCGGCGGCGCGGGGCGCGGCGGGCGGCGCCTCGGCCGCCTCGTCCCCGCTCACCTGGGCCGGGCCGATCGTCTCGTCGGCGAGGATCCAGGCGCGCTGCAGCGCGTTCTTGAGTTCCCGGACGTTGCCCGGCCAGGGCAAACGCTCCATCGCCTCCAACGCCTCGGGCGCGAGGCGCTTGGGGATCCCGCCCTCCTCGTTGAGCGCCTCCAGGAAGGCGAGCGCGAGCAGGCGGACGTCGCCCGGGCGCTCGCGCAGCGCCGGCAGGCGGATCGGAAACACGTTGAGGCGGTGGAAGAGGTCTTCCCGCAGCACGCCGTCTTCCACGGCCCGCCGGGCGTCGCGGTTCGTGGCCGCGACCACGCGCACGTCGATCTCGATGTCCGCGTCGCCCCCGATGCGCCGCAGCGTGCGGGACTCGAGCACCCGCAGGAGGCGCACCTGGAGGTCCATCGGCATCTCGCCGATCTCGTCGAGGAACAGGGTGCCGCCGTCGGCCTGTTCGAACACGCCGGGGGCGCGGGCCTCGGCGCCGGTGAAGGCGCCCCTCTCGTGGCCGAAGAGGCTGCTCTCGATCAGGCTCTGGGGGATGGCCCCGCAGTTGATGGCGACGAAGGGGTGCGCCCGCCGCGGGCTCATCTCGTGGATCGTGGCGGCCGCCAGTTCCTTGCCCGTGCCGCTCTCTCCGGTGAGCAGCACCGGCACGGCGGTGGGGGCGACCCGCGCGATGCGGTCGTAGACCTCGCGCATGCGCGGGCTGCGGCCGAAGAGCCGGCCGAAGCGCCCGGCGTCCCACAGCGACGTGCGCAGCGTGCGCAACTCGCGGCGCAGCGTGCTGCCCTCGCGCAGCGCGTGCAGCACGGCCTTGAGCTGCACGGGGTCGATGGGCTTGACGAGGTAGTCCGAGGCGCCCTCGCGGCGGGCGGCCTGCATGGCCCGGGCGCTGCCGTCGCCGGACACCACGGCGAAGGGGGTGTCCGACGGCAGGTCCGCGTGGAGCTTGAGCTCGAGGCCCCGTCCGTCCGGGAGTTCGAGGTCGAGCAGGACGAAGTCCGGCGGCCGGGAGGCCAGCACGCGCCGCGCCTCGGCCAGCGAGCCCGCCTCGGCCACCTCCACGCCAAACTGGCGCAGGAGCGCGGCCAGGCTCGCCCGGAAGGCGTCGTCGTCGTCGACGATCAGGGCCAGGCCCGGGGACGCGCGCGAGGGCATGGCCTCCCTGATACCCGCGGCCCCTCCCCGCGCCATCTCCGTCATGCGGGGACCGCAAAGCGCAGGCAGACCTCGGCGCCCTGCCCGGGGCGCGCCCGGCCCAGCGCCGCCCCGCCCTGACGGGCGGCCAGCGCCGCCACGATGGCCAGCCCGACGCCCGGCCCCGCCGGCGCCCCCGGCATCCGACACAGCGGCCGAAAGGCCGCGCGGGCCGCCTCGGGGGTCCACCCCGGGCCGTCGTCGGCCAGCCACAACTCCACCTGCTCCCCGAGCGCCCGTGCGCCCACCGTGACCTGGACGCGCGCCCCGCCGTGGCGGCGGGCGTTGTCGAGCACCTCCTCGACCTGCCGTTCAAACAGCGCCGGGCAGGCCCGGATGGCCGGCAGCGGCGCCTGCGGCTGCAAGCGGCCGAGCCCCAGGCGCGCGGCCACCGCGCCGAGGACCGCACCCGGTTCCACGCGTTCCAGGCGCGGAACCGCCTCCAGCGCCGCCAGCCAGCGGCGCGCCGCCGCGAGTTGCGCGCGCGCGTTGGCGCAGGCCTGCTCGATGCCCGGCAGGCACTCGGCGAGCGCGCCGCCGGAGCCCAACAGGTGGACGCCGTTCACGATCGCCCCGAGCGAGGAGCCCAACTGGTGGGCGAGGGCGTCGAGCACGTCGTGGTCGGTGGGCGCCGGCGCGGGCGCGGTGCGGCGGGGCGGGCGGTCGTTCACGCGGACCCCGAGGATACCGGCGCGCCCTCGGCGGGGGTCGCGCGGCCGCCGGGCGCGCGAAGCGGACATAGGCAGGGCCCGTCCGCCGGGGCGGACGGGCCCTGGGCGCGAGGCCACCGGTGCGTGCTACTGGTGCTTGCTGCTGGCGAGGACGAGCGTGAGCGAGAGCTCCTCGTCGCCGCGCATGACCCGCAGGGTCGCCCCCGCGGGCGGGCCCTCACCGCCATCGTGCAGGAGGCGGCGGGCGTCCTCCAGCGTGTCCGGGGCTCGGCCGTTGATCGAGATCAGCCGGTCGCCGCGCTTGAGGCCGGCGCGGGCCGCGGCGCCATCGGGCGTGACCGCGGTGACCTCCATCACGGAGGTGGCCTCCGGGGTCTTCACCATCGCGAGCGTGAAGCCCGCCAGCGGGCTCTCCAGCACGTCGGAGGAGCCGCCGGGCGCGCGCTCGAACCAGGCCGCCCCGTAGGAGGCCAGTTCCGGGCACTTGCGCTCGATCTCCTCCAGGTCGCGGCCCTCGGCCGCGCGCACGCGCGGCTCGACGCCCGCGGCGATGGGCTGGATGGCCACGGCGAGGCCCGCGGTGGTGGCCTCGAGGTGCAGCACCGCGTGCCGGGCCGGGTCCTCCGCCTCCGTGTCCGTGCGCCAGCGCAGGCGGTCCCCCAGGCGCGCGTCGAGCTCGGCGAGCGCCCCCACGTCGGCGTTGTCGCGCGCGGCGGCGTCGGCCGCGCGGATGGCGTCCAGGCTCGGCCCGGACAGCGCCCGAAGGCCCTGGTCGTCGCGCAGGAACAGCCAGGTGCTGCCGTTGCCGCGCCACCGCTCCAGGTGCGCGGCGCCCGCGCGCACGGTGAAGTGCCACGGGGCGTAGGCGGGCGTCTGGGTGCTGCCGCGCGCCATCGCCTTCACGATGGCCTGCACGGCGTCACGGCTCTCGAGCTTGGGGTGCGAGCGCAGGATCAGGTCCAGGCTCTCGCCCTGGTAGACCCGGAATCCGCCGTCGTCGGCGGGCACGAACAGGCGCGCGTCGCCGCGCGCCAGCAGCGGCATCTGCAAGAAGGTGTCGCCCGCGGCGTAGACGCGGAAGGGGCCCTCGGTGCGGGACTCGGCGGCGGCCGTCGTCGGCGCGGGCTCTTCGCCCGCCGCGACGGGCGCGAACGCGGCCAGGAGGCCGGCGGCCGTCAACAGGAGCAGGGCAGGGGATCGCATGGTCTTGCCTCCAGGACAAGGGAAGGAAAAAGGGTCGACGGGAGCCGGAGCAAGTTGGACGGGGAAGGGATGAAGGGCAGGAAACGCCCCCGTCGACCCGAAGGCCGGGTGGGCAAACGGCAGGCCACCCGCGCGGGGTCGCAGCGGCGCGGGCGCCCGGGCCGCGGGCGCCCACCCGGGGGTCCCGGAAGGGCACGCCGGCGTTTCGGAACTACACGCTTTCCGGGGCCCGCGGCCCGGGCCGCCGCCCCCGGCCCCTGGCACGGCGCCTGCAACGCGGCCCGGACCGGCCCCGGGCCGGGTCGGGCCGGGCGGCGTACGCCCGGCCCGAGGCCCTGCGAAGGAGACAGGCACATGCGGCTTCCCATCCTCTTCCTTGCGGGCGCGGGGTGCGCCCTGGCGCTGGGCGCGCTCGCGCGCGCCGACGAGCCTCCGGCGGCGGACGTCCCGCCCGCCGCGGCCGCCGAAGCGGGGGGCGCCCGCGTCGCGCAGATCCCCGCGCACTGCCGCGAGGTCCGCGAGCAGACCCAGGTCGCGCCCGTGACCGAGGCGCGCCAGGTCCCCGTGTACGAGGACGTCACCGTGCCGGTGTACGAGGTGCGCTGCGTGCCCGAGGTCCGCACGGTGGAGGTGCCGGTGTACGAGTCGCGCGAGGTCCCCGTGTACGGCACGCAGCGGGTGCCCCGCTGGGGCGAGCGCGAGGTGGCCGTCTGCGCGGAGGTGTGCGAGCCCGTGACGGTGTGCGTGTGGAACCCGTTCACCTGCGAGAACGAGGAGATCCACCTCTGGGACCGCACGCGCCAGGTCCAGGTCGGCACCCGGACGGAGCCCGCCATCGTGGGCTACGACGAGCAGACGGTCCAGGTCGGGACCCGCACGGAGCGCGTGCCGGCGGGCACCGAGACCCGCCAGGTGCTGGCCGGGTACCGCAACGAGCGCGTCCAGGTCGGCGAACGCACCGAACGACGCGTGGTCGGCTGGCGCAGCGAGGAGGTCGTCGTGGCCCCGGCCCGCGTCCAGGAGGTCGTGCGCACCGAGCAGGTCCCCTGCGAGGCCGTCACCGTCGTCCCCGACGGGGTCACCGGCGCCGCGCCCATCCCGGGCACCCGCCGCGTGATGACCGAGAGCGAGTACCACGCGGCGCTCGCCGCGGCGCGCTAGACGGCGCGCGACCGGGCGGACGGCGGGCCCTGGGCCCGCCGTCCGCCGCCCCGGCTAGGCCCGGCGGGCGCGCGCCACCAGGTAGCCCATCCGCACCTCGCCGTCGGCCCAGAAGGGCTCGACGGCGGCGAGGAAGTCGCGTTCGAACGCAGCCTGGCGCGCGGGGTCCTCGCCCAGGGCCGCCAGCGCGCGGATGGTCGGTCCGTAGCGCTCGCGGAACAGCGTCCAGAAGTGCGCGGGCGAGAGCATGGGCAGGCGGACGACCCCCGTGTCGAAGTGGAGGTCCTCGACCGCGTCCCCGAGGCGCTCGCGCACGCGCGCCGGATCGCCCCACAGGAGCGGCGAGGGGACGCCGGCGGGCGGCGGGACGTGGCGGGCCATCGCCGCGAACATGCGCGCGACCAGGTGCTCGGGCAGGTGGGTGACGAAGCCGATCCGCCCCCCGGGCTTGAGCACGCGCAGCATCTCGGCGGCGGTCGCCTCGGGGCGGGGCGCGAACATGTGCCCGAAGGAGGAGAGGACGACGTCGAACGCCCCGGGGCCAAAGGGCAGGGCCTCGGCGTCGCCCGCGACCCACTCGACGTCCGGCGCGCCGGCCAGGGTGGCCTCGTGGCGGGCCGCCTCGAGCAGTTCGGGCGTGAGGTCCAGGCCCACGACGCGGGCCCCCGCGCGGCGGGCGGTGATCGCGGTGACCCCCGTGCCGGTCGCCACGTCCAGGACCCGCTCGCCGGGCCGCACGGCGACCCGCCGCACGAGGTCGGCGGCCATGGGCGGAAGGAAGGCCGCCACGTCCCGGTAGGAGCCTGTCGCCCAGGTGGCGCGGGCCTTGGCCTTGAGGGCATCGATCTCCGGCGGGGCGGGGTGCGTCACGGAACCACTCCTCGGGGGGGGAATCCCTCCCCAAGGATAGTCGCCCCCGCTCGCGGCCGGCGTCCGGCGGCCGCGCGGTCCCCCGCCTGCCGGCGGCAGACCCGGGGGGGCCGCGCGGGGTGGAGTTCCGGGGCGCGCCCCCCCGGGAACGCCCGCCGGCAAACGCCTTGTCGATCCGGGCGCCCCTCGTGCGTCGGTACGATGCCGCCCCCGTTGGGGGGGTGAACGAGGAGGCCCGGCGACCGTGAAGTACGTACTGCTGATACACTGGGACGAAGAGGCCGGGCTCGCCCGCCCGGCGGCCGACGAACAGAAGGAGATGGCCGATCACCGCGCCTACATCGAGGCGCTCGGACCGCGCCTGCTCTTCGGCCAGCGCCTGCGCCCGGAGGCCGAGGCCCGGCGCGTGAGCCTCAAGGGCGGGCGCCGCCACGTGACCGATGGCCCCTTCGCGGA
Source organism: Planctomycetota bacterium (assembly GCA_026647295.1). Taxonomy (GTDB): domain Bacteria; phylum Planctomycetota; class PLA2; order PLA2; family JAEUHO01; genus JAPKHB01. Next base: position 6,057 of record JAPKHB010000061.1, read on the forward strand.
GACGAAGGAGGCGCTCGGCGGCTACTACGTGATCGAGTGCGCCTCGCCCGAGGAGGCCGTCGCCTGGGCGGAGCGCTGCCCGAGCGCCCGCCACGGGACGATCGAGGTACGCCCGGCCTGGGAGGCCTGACCCTGCCGGGCTTCGACGCCGACGTCGAGCGCATCCACCGGCTCGAGACCGGGCCGGTCGTCGCCACGCTCCTGGCCTGGTTGGGGGACCTGGACGCCGCCGAGGAGGCGCTCCAGGACGCCTGGCTGGAGGCGCTCGTCGCCTGGCGGCGTGACGGACTTCCCCTTAGGCCCGGCGCGTGGCTGCTCACGGTCGCCCGCCGGCGGGCGATCGACCGGCGGCGCCGCCGGCGCGCGGCGCCGCTCGACCTGGACGCCCTGCCCGCCGCCGTCGCCCCCGCGGCGGCGCCGGGGGAAGCCAACGGCGAAGGCGTGGTGGACGACGACCAACTCCGCCTGATCTTCACCTGTTGCGCGCCCGGGCTCCCGTCCGAGGCGCAGGTCGCGCTCACGCTGCGCCTGGTGGCGGGGCTCACCGTTGCGGAGATCGCCCGGGCGTTCCTCACCCCCGAGGCGACGATCGCGCAGCGCCTCGTGCGCGCCAAGCGGGCGCTGCGCGGCCACAAGGCCGTGTGGCGGGAACCCGGCCCGGGGGACCTCCGCGCCCGGCTTCCGTCCGTGCTCGAGGTGATCTACCTCGTGTTCAACGAGGGCTACGCCGCCAGCGCGGGGCCCGACCTGCTGCGCCACGACCTCGTGGACGCGGCGCTGCGCCTTGCGGCCACCCTCGCGGCGCTCCTGCCCCGCGAGGCCGAGGTGCGGGGCCTGGCGGCGCTCCTGGACCTGACGGCGGCGCGCGGCCCGGCCCGCACGGACGCGGACGGGGCCCTGGTGCTGCTGGAGGACCAGGACCGCACCCGTTGGGACCGGGCGCTGATCGGGCGCGGCCGCGCGCATTTGGCGGCGGCGCTGGACCTCGCGCGGCCCGGCCCCTACCAGATCCAGGCCGCGATCGCCGCCTGCCACTGCGAGGCGGCGAGCTACGCGGCCACGGACTGGCCCCAGATCGTCGCGCTGTACGAGGCCCTCGAACGGCACCTGCCGTCCCCCCTCGTGACGCTCAACCGGGTCGTCGCGCTCCTGATGGCCGAGGGGCCCGCGGCCGCCTGGTCGCTGTTCGAGGAGGTGGCCGCGGATCCGCGGCTGGCCGGCCACCACCGCCTGGAGGTCGTGCGCGCGGATCTGCTCCGGCGCCGGGGCCGCCACGCCGAGGCGGCGCGCACCTACGCGCGGGCCGCCGCCCGGGCCGGCAACGCGCGCGAGCGCGCCTTCCTCGCCGCCCGCGCCGCGGCGTGCCGCAACCCTCCGCCCGGGTCGTAGCCCTCCGTGCGCCCCGACCCGGTCCTTCGCGCAGCCCGATGCACGGGCTGTGCAGGGGGCTGCACACCGTTCGGCGCACCGGCGCCCCGAAGGGCGCGCGCCGCGCGGGCGCCGCCGGGGGTACGCCCCTTGCTCCCCCGGGCCGCACGTTCCCGCCGGAGGCGATCGCGATGGGTGCCGTGGCCACGTCTTCCACCCGGTCTCCCGTGCTCGGGATGGTCGACGAACTGCGCCGGCTCGGCCTCTACCCCTACCTGGGCTGCGCGGAGGAGGTCGCTTCGACCCGCGTGCGGGTGGACGGGCGGTGGCTCCTCAACTTCTCGACCTACAGCTACCTCGGGCTGCTCGAGCGAAGCGAGGTGCGCGAGGCGGCCAAGGCCGCCATCGATCGGTACGGAACGGGCACGCACGGGGTGCGCCTCCTGGGCGGGGGCGTCGAGGTCCACGCCGCCCTGGAGGCGCGGCTCGCGTGCGTGGCCGAGCGCGAGGCGGCGATCGTCTTTTCGAGCGGCTACGTGGCCAACGTGGCGACCCTGGGCGCCCTGCTCACGCGCCAGGACACCGTGCTGTGCGACGCGTACGACCACGCCTCGATCGTGGACGGGTGCCGCCTGTCGGGCGCCACGTTCCGGCGCTTTGGCCACAACGACATGGACGACCTGCGGCGGCGGCTGCGCGCCGTCCCCGCCGGGGGCCGCGCGCTCGTGGTCGTGGACGCGGTCTACAGCATGGAGGGCGACGTCGCGCCCCTGCCGGCGCTCCACGCCCTGTGCCGCGAGCACGGGGCCCGCCTCATGGTCGACGAGGCCCACAGCCTGGGCGTGCTGGGGGCGAACGGCCGCGGCATCGAGGAGCACTTCGGACTCCCGGGCGCGATCGACGTGAAGATGGGGACGCTGTCCAAGGCGATCCCGTCCAACGGGGGCTACGTCGCGGCCGACGCCGAGACCATCACCCTGCTCAAGCACGCGGCGCGGGGCTTCGTCTTCTCCGCCGCGCTCTCCCCGCCCGCGGCCGCCGCGGCGTTCGCCGCCCTCGGGATCCTGGAGGCGGAGGGTGCGGCGCGCTGCCGGCGCCTCGCGCGAAACGCCGAGCGCTTCCGGGCGGGCCTCGGGGAACTCGGCTACGACACGGGCGCGAGCACGACGCCCATCGTGCCGGTGCTCACCGGTCCCGAGGACGCCGCCTACCGCCTCTCCCGGGCGCTGCGCGAGCGGGGTGTGCTCGTCCTGCCGGTGGTGTTCCCGGCCGTTCCGCACGGCCGCGCGCGCCTGCGGGCGAGCGTGACCGCCGCCCACGGCGCGGCGGAGATCGACGCCGCGCTGGCGGCCTTTGGCGCGGCGGGGCGGGCCCTGGGCCTTGCGCCCGCGGCGGGCCGGGCGCCGGCGTCCCTCGCGTGCGCTGGCGAGGTGGCCGCGGACGCGCCGCGGCCGCGCCCTGGCAGCCCGCCCGCGTCCGCCGCGGCCCGGCGCGACCTTGCGGCCTTCTCGGGCACGCTCAACTACACCGCGGTGAACGAGGACTGGCGGGTGGAGTGCCGGGCGCTCCAGATCCGCCCCGACGACCGCGTCTTCTGCGTCACCGGCGGCAGCCGCAGCCTCGTCCTCCTGCCGGCGGACCCGGCGCGGGTCGTTTCGCTCGACAGGAACCCGTGCCAGACCCACTGGCTCGAACTCCAGCGGGCCGCCCTGCGGCGCATGGGCTGCGCGGAGTTTCGCGCCTTCGTCGGCCTGGACCGGGGCCACGGGCGCATCGGGCAGCTCCGGCGCCTCCTGCCCGAGTTGCCGGAGCCGAGCCGGCGGTACTGGCAGGCCCACGGAGCCTGCGTCCGGCGCGGCGCGCTCTACCAGGGGCGGTGGGAACGCCACCACCAGCGCATCGCGCGGCTCGTGCGCGCCGCGCGGCCCGAGGTGGTCCGCCGGCTGCTGGCGAGCCGCGACCTCGAGCAGCAGCGCGCCGTGGCGCGGGCGCTGTGGGACCGCCCCTGGTGGCAGCGGGTCGTCCGGGTGCTGTGCAGCCCCCGCCTGGCGCGCTGCGCGTTCGGCGACCCGGCCTTCTACGCCCACGTGAGCCCGGACCTGTGCGTCGGTGACTACCTCTATGCCCGCTTCAAGGGGGCGCTGGAGCGCCACTGGGTCCGGCAGAGCTTCATGCTCTCGTTCCTCCTCGAGGGCCGCTACGGCGGGGGGGACCTGCCCCCGCACCTGGACGAGGCCCTCTACGAGCGGGTCCGCCGCCGCGTGGATCGCATCGAGGCCCGGACGGGCGACGTGTGCGAGTACCTGGAGTCGGTGCCTCCCAGGAGCTTCACGCGCTTCTCGCTCTCCGACACCCCGTCCTACATGCCCACGGAGGAGGTGGGGCGCATGCTGCGCGCCATGGTGCGGGCGGCGGCGCCGGGGGCGCGCTTTTGCATCCGCCAGTTCTTGAGCGACCACCGGATGCCGGAACTCGCCGGGGCGTGCCTGCGCCGGGAGCGCTGGCTGGAACAGGAACTCGAACAGGACGACCGGGCCTTCGCCTACCGCTTCCTCGTCGGGACGGTGCGGACGTGAACGCCGCCGGCCCGCACCCGCGCGCCGACGGCGCCGTGGGCCGGGGCCTCGGGCGGCGCATCGCCGCCGGAGCCCGCGACTTCGTCCTGTTCTACCTGCTCCTCGTCGGGCTCGCCGTCCTCCTCGCCGTGGGCCCCGGGTTGCGCCGGATGCGTCGGGGCGGGGGCCGGCGCGCGACCGAAGCCCTCGCGCGATGGTTCGAACGCGTGGGCGGAGCCTGAACGGTGGCGGCGGCGATCCTCCTCGCCCTCGCGGTGCTGGCGCCCTTCGTCTGGTGGCGCGCCTGGTTCTTCTGGCGGAATCCGGCCCGTTGCCCTCCCGCGGGGGACGCCCTCCTGTGCGCCGCCGACGGCCGCGTCGTGTACGTGAAGCGCGTGCGCGCGGGCGAGGTGCCGGTGAGCGTGAAGGGGCAGCGCGCCATGCGCCTCCTGGAGTGCGCGCCGGTGCTCGACGCCGCACGGGGCGACGGCGTCCTCATCGGCACCTACATGAGCGTCTTCTCGGTCCACCAGAACCGGATCCCGGTGTCGGGAGAGGTGGTGCTCCGGGTGCACCGGCCCGCGGTGCGCAACGTGAGCATGGCCCGGATGATGGTCTACACGCTGCTGGGCCGCGAACCGTACGACGAAGACTGCCGGCACCTGATCCAGAACGAGCGCCTGACCATCGGCATCCGGACGCCGGGCGGGGTCGTGCTGGTGACCCAGATCGCCGACGCCTGGATCCGGCGGATCCGGGCGGACGTCGGTGTCGGCCAACCGGTGGAGCGGGGCGCGCGCTACGGGGCGATCCTGCTCGGCTCGCAGGTCGACGTGTTCGTGCCGGACTCCCTGGGATTCCGGGTGGTCGTCCGGCCGGGCCAGGCCGTGCGGGCCGGGGAGACCCCGTTGGCGGTGCGGGCGGTGGGGCCGTGAACCGCACACGCCGGCGCGGGGGCGATGGGGGCGCGGCGCGCGAGGCCGGGCCGGCGGACGGGCCGGGCGTCTTGGAACTGCTGGCGTCCAGCCCGGTGCAGATGGAAGGCCACTACACGACCGACCGCTCTCCCGACTACTTCGCGTTGCACCGCTGCTTCCCCGGGTCGCGCGCCTTCGTGAGCGGAGCGGGGGGCGCCGGAGGGTTCGACGCCTGTGTCTCGCTGCTGCGCTACGAGGGCCGCGTCGGCGCTGGCGTGGCGCCCTACGCGCTGCTCACCGACCTGTGCCGGAGGCCCGGCGCGGGCGTCCGCGCCCTGCACGGCGTCGTGCACGCGGCGGTCTCGGCCTACCGGGACTCCGACGCCGTCGCCTTCCTGTGCCTGGTGAACCCGGGCAACGCGGCGGCCGTCCGGATGGTGACCAGTCCCCGCGCGCCCTTGCCGATGCAGCGCGTCGCCCGGCTGCGCTACCTCGAGGTCCTGCCCTTGGCCCGCGCGGGCCCCCGGCAAAGGCCCGGGGTCGGCCCGGCCACGACCGCGCGCGAGGTCGAGGCGGGGCTGCACCTCCTCAACGCGGCGTACGCCCGGCACTTCCTCTGGCCGGCGCTCACGCGGACGGAGTTCGAGCGCCGCTGCGCGATCCTGCCCGGCTTCGGGGCCCACAACCTGATCCTGTGCCGCATCCGCGGGCGTTGCGAGGGGGCGCTGCTCACCTACGACGCGGACCCCCTGGTGCGGCTCCGCGTCGTGCGCTACGACCCCCTGGCGCGCTGGCTGGACGTGGGACTGCGGGCCGCCGGGCCGTGGCTGGGGCCCCGGGCGGCCCTGCCCGGCCCGGGGGGCGCCCTGCGGTCGATGCACGTCCAGGCCCTGGCCGCGACGCGCCGGGCCGGCCGTCGGCTGCTCGCGTGGTTGGGTGACGAGGTGTTGGCGCAGGGGCGGCACACCTACGCGTGGATCGCAAACGGGCGGGCCGCCGCCGTCGTGCCCCACGCGCTCAAGTTCCCCTACGGCGTCGACCTGTACGGGTCGTTCAAGCCTCCGGGGCGGGCCCCGGCGGCCGGTGCGCCCGTGTACTTCAACGTCACCCAGGATTGAGGGCTGCCGCGTGTCGCCCCGCCCCTTCGCCTCGGCGCGTTGCTCTCCGCGGCGGCGCCGCGCGGCGCGGCACGCGGTGTGGCTCGTGGCGCTCGTGCTCACGGCGGCCGTCGGCTCGGGGGCCGGCCGGCTCACCTTCGACAACTCCTATGAGACGTGGTTCCTCGACGACGACCCGGCGCTCGTGGCCTACCGGGAGTTCCAGGACCGCTTCGGCTCCGACGAGACGCTCGTGCTGGTGCTCGACGCGGGGGGCGACCCCTACTCGGCCGAGACATGGGCCATCGTCCAGGCGCTCTCCGAGTACGCGGAGGGCCACCCGGAGGTGCTCGCGGTCCACAGCCTGGCCCGGGCCCGGATTCCCCGGGCGGGTCCGCGGGGGATTCCGGGCGAGGCGCCGCTGCTCGGAGCGAACCCCTCGCCCGCCGAGCGCGAGTCCGCCCGCCGCTGGGTGCAAGCGAGCGCGCTGTACCGCGTCCTGGTGGGGGGGACGGGTGCGCACGCCGCCCTGATCCTGCGCCTGCGCCCGACGGGGGCGTCCTTCGAGGCGAAGTCACGGCTGGTCGCGGACCTGCGCCGCGCGGCCGACCGGCTCTCGCGGGGCCGCCGCACCTGGCTCGCCGGCAGCGCGGTCGTGGACGACGCCGTGTACCGCATGAGTCAGGTCGACTCCGCGCGGTTCGTCCCCGCCCTGCTCCTCCTGCTCTTCCTGGTGCTGCTCGCGACCTACCGAAACCCCGTGCTGGCCGCCGTGCCGCTCGTCGTGGTCGGCGGCACGCTGGCGTGGACGCTGGGGTTGATGGGGTGGTTCGGGGGGCGCGCGACCGTCCTGACCGCGGTGCTTCCCCCGCTGCTGCTGGCGGTGGCGCTCGCCGACGCGGTGCACCTGGTGCACGGATTCCGCGCCGAACGCGGGCGGTGCGGGCACGGGCGGGCCCTTCGCCGCGCGGTGCGCCACGCCCTGCGGCCCTGCCTGCTGACGACCCTCACGACCGCGGGCGGCATGGCGGCGCTCGTCGTCGCCCCGCTGCCGGCGGTGCGCGGGCTGGGCCTGGCGGCGGCCGTCGGGGTGCTGATCGCGTTCGGCCTGACCTTCGCCGTCGCGGCGCCGGTGCTGGCGCTCGTGCCCGAGCCGTGGCTGGGCCGGCCCGTACGGGCGGACGCGCCCTTCGCGCCGGGCCGGCTGGCGGCCGCCGCCGGGGCGGCGACGCGCCGTCGGGGGTGGGTCCTGGGCTTCGCCCTGCTGCTGCTGCTCGCGTCCGTCCCGGGGATCCTGCGCCTGCGCGTCGGCGCGAGCATGGAGTCGTACTTCTACCCGACGGATCCCGTGTACCAGGACATGGAGGTCGTGGACCGTGCGCTCGGCGGGGCCTTCCCCTTCCAGGTGCTCGTCGAGGCCCGCGCGGGCGTCTCGCTGCTCTCCCCGGAGGTGCTGGGGCGCGTCGGGCGGCTGGCCCGGCTGCTCGAGGACCACCCGGCCACGGGTACGGCGATCTCGTACCTGGACTTCCTGGTCGCCGCGCGGGAGTGGCTCGCGCCCGGCGGCGAGAAGGCCGGGGCCCTGCCGGCGAGCGCCGCACAGGCCGGGGTGCTGGCCCGCGGACTGGCGCACCACGCCGACTTCCGCGCCTACCTCACCCCCGACGGGGGCGCCGCCCGCATCGAGGTGCTCGTCCGGGGAACCCGCTACCAGGAACTCGTGGCGGATCTGGAGGCGCTCGAGGCCCGCGCCCGGGGGATCGCGGGGCCCGACCTGCGCCTCCGGGTCACGGGCCTGGGCCGCCTCCTGGCGCAGATGGAGGCGTACCTGCTCACGAGCCAGGCGCGCGCGTTCGCGCTGGCGTTTGCGGTCGTGCTGCTCCTGATCGTCGTGTTCTTCCGGTCGATACGGCTCGGGGGCCTCGCGCTGCTTCCCAACCTCCTGCCCATCGCGCTGGTCCTGGGGGCGGCCGGTTGGCTCGCCCTGCGCCTGGACGCGACCACGATCATGGTCGCGCCCGTGCTGATGGGGCTCGTCGTCGACGGGACCGTGCATCTGTACGCCGCGATGGTGCGCCGGGAACGCCGACGCCGGCGCTGGTCGCGGAATTGCTGGCCGGAAGGATTTACGTCAACGTTCACACCGCCGCGAACCCCGCGGGCGAAATCCGCGGCCAGCTCATCAGCGGCATTCCGATCGATCTTTTCGCGGCTCTGAACGGCAGCCAAGAGGTTCCGCCGGTGCAGACTCCGGCGACCGGCGCGGGCGTTTTCACCCTCAGCGGCGACGGCGACAGCTTGACGTTCGATGTTACGGTGAGTGATTTGAGCAGCGCGATCACCGCCGCGCATTTTCACAACGCTGCTGCCGGCGTGAACGGCCCGGTGGTGCGCAACATTACTTTTGTCGGGAATCACGCGACCGGCGTGTGGGCTGAGACTGACCCGCAAGCGTTGACTCCGGCGTTGGTGGCAGAGCTTTTAGCCGGCAGAATTTATGCAAATGTTCATACCACCGTCAATCC
>JAPKHB010000610.1 GCA_026647295.1 Planctomycetota bacterium
CATGCTGTTTCTCGGTGCGCTGGCGGGCTTGATTATCGCTTCCAATTTCGACTGGACCAAGCCCGGCTTGGCGGAGAACAAGCCGAAAGCGGCGCTCGGCGCTCCGGCTGCCACGGAGACGGAACTGTCCGGCGAGGCCGACCTCGCCGCCACCGGCAAAGCTTATGTGGCCGTGGCCAAGCGCGTGATGCCGACGGTGGTCAGCATCACCAGCGAGAAAGTCGTGCGCGTGCGCAATCCCTTCACGGAGTTTTTTCACGAGGAATGGTGGGGCCGGCGCCGCGGCCGGGGCGAGCGCGAGTTCCGCCAGGAGGGCTTGGGCTCAGGCGTGATCATCAGTCCCGACGGCTACGTGCTCACCAACAATCACGTGATTCGCGAATCGGACGAGATCGCGGTGTTGATCGAGAAGAAGAGCTATAAGGCCAAGATCGTGGGCAGCGACCCCAAAACCGATCTTGCGGTGATCAAGATCGACGCGACCAATTTGCCGGTCGCGCGCCTGGGTGATTCCGATGCACTCGAGGTGGGAGAGCTGGTGCTGGCGGTGGGCAGCCCCTTCTCGCTGCAGCTCGCCCATTCCGTCACTGCCGGCATCGTCAGCGGCAAGGGCCGCACGCAAGTGGGTGTGGGCGATATCGATTATGAAGACTTCATTCAAACCGACGCCGCGATCAACCCCGGCAACAGCGGCGGCGCGCTGGTCAATCTGCG
>JAPKHB010000611.1 GCA_026647295.1 Planctomycetota bacterium
GCATTCGCACGGTCATGCAATGGGGCATTGACGCGGTGGCGGCTGCCCAGCCCGCGCTGGAAGTGAAAGTACGCGAGCATATGCAGGTGCGCAATCGCAAAGATCAGCCCTGCCCCAAGTGCGGCAGCAAAATCCGGCGCGCCGGCGTGCTGGGACATGATGCTTTTTTTTGCCCGACTTGCCAGCCGCTGGCGCGCAGGCAATTTCTCGACTGGCGGGATCTGAACAAACCGCGCACCTGAGCCGCCCGCAGCCGCAATCAAGCCTTGCTTTCACTAGCCTGGAGTTCTATATTGCCGCCACTATTGTATTTCATCTGAAGGTGCATTTCAATTTGAACAATGGAGCAACCATGGCAACGGAACGCAAGGGCGCAGTGACTCTCGCAGGCAAGCCTCTCACTTTGGTGGGTGCGGAAATCAAAGTCGGTGACCGGGCGCCGGCTTTCACTGTGATGGGCAATGATTGGAAGACAGTTCGTTTCGAAAGTCTGGGCGGCAAGCCCACCTTGATATCCTCCATTCTGTCGGTCAACACCGGCGTGTGCGATGCGGAAATCCGGCGGTTCAACCAAGAGGCGGGCAAGCTGGGCGAGGCCGCACAGTTTTTCACCATCAGCACGGATTTGCCGTGCTCGCAGGCGATCTGGTGCGGCAACGCCGGCGTGCAGAATGTCAAAACCTACGCGGATCATCTCGACACCAGCTTTGGC
>JAPKHB010000612.1 GCA_026647295.1 Planctomycetota bacterium
AATCTGGCTCTGGTCACCAACGACTCCCAACGCCAGCGCCAACTCAAGCGTCCCGGCGCCACCTCTCATTTTGATCGCATCGTCAGCCATGGTGCTGAGCTGGGCTTTCGTCAGGTGAATTATCTCATTCTCGGCCTGCCGGGCGCAACCGTCCTGGAGATGATCACGGCCATCATCCATCTCATGGAACGGCCGGTGTTGATCGGCCCGAGCGTGTTCTACGCCACGCCCGGCACCGCGAGTTATGAACAGTGCCGCACCGCGGGTTTGCTCGCCTCTCCAGAACTGGCGCTGCAACGCTCGAGCTGTTTTCCGGTGGAAACGCCGGAATTCTCCCGCCGCGATCTGGTGACGCTGTTTCGCATTTGCCGGCTGTTGAATTTCCTCAAGGCGCAGCTCGCGGCACAGGCGAGCGCCACCGGCAGAACTGCGCTGACGTGGGAAGAGTTATTCATTCTCCCGCCCGCGATGCAATCGCGGCCGCGCGCGGGTGAGCTTCACACCTTCTCTCGCAAACTCACCGAGGCTGAGATCGGCGGCTGGCTGGCGGCGGCGACTTTCCGCGATCGGATCTTTCTCGGCATGCGCCTGCTGCGCCGCAGCGCAGAGGGCTTCTGCTATCAGGTTTATGAAGAGGAATTCTCCCCACAGGTGCTCGAGTTGTTTCTGCGGGAAGCCGAGGGGAAGGAAGTTTGCAGCGTGACCAACGCG
>JAPKHB010000613.1 GCA_026647295.1 Planctomycetota bacterium
TTTTCTATGACGGCCAAAACGCCGAGGGCGTGGAGCAGTGGGAAGCGCGCTTTGCGCCCAAGCAAGCGGGCCGGCATCGCTTCCACGTTCGGATCAATGGCAAATCCGAGGCGCCGTTCGAAGTGATGGTCAAGGCCAATCCCGGAAAGCGGGGAGGCCTGCGGCGCGCGCCGCAGTTGGGGATTTTCGAACTCGAAAACGGCGAGCCGTTTCGCGGCCTCGGCCTCAATATCTGCTGGGCGGATGACTACGAATACTACTTCAAGAAAATGCAGGCGGCCGGACTCAACCTCACCCGCCTCTGGATGTGCCCCTGGCATCTTTCCTTCGAATGGAAGGAAACCGGATTGGGCCGCTACAATCTGGATTCAGCGCGGCGTCTCGACATGCTGCTGGCGCTGGCAGACAAATATGGCATCTACCTTATTCTCTGCATGGACTATCACGGCATTGCCCGCAAAGGCCTGGGTTTCTTCAAGGAGAATCGCTGGCTGGAAAATCCCTACAATCAAGCCAACGGCGGGCCGTGCGCCACGGATGCCGAACTCTTCACCAATACGGCAGCGCGGGAATTCTTCAAGCGCAAATACAAATACCTGGTTTCACGTTTTGGCCACAGCTCGCGTCTCGCCACCTGGGAATTCTACAATGAAGCGGATCTGATGGCGGGCCAGTCCATTCCGGTGAATCGCTGGCATGTGGAAATGGCC
>JAPKHB010000614.1 GCA_026647295.1 Planctomycetota bacterium
ATTGGACGGATTCACATAACGCACACCGCTCAGCGTGGACAGCGGCGGGATTTCCGGCAGCGGCGCATCGCGCTCGAGATCGCGGCCCTTGGTGAATGAGACATTGCTGAAGAAGCTCAATCGCGCCGGCCCCTGCCAGTTCAAATCCACGTCCACACCATAAATCTGGGCGCTGCCGAGGTTACGATACACTTTCACACCGCGCGCGCCCATGCTGCGCGGCTGCAAGTCACTGCGCACTTCACCGCTGATGTAATTTTGCAAGCGGTTGAAATACGGCTCAGCATGCACTTGGAATTTTTCGGCGCGGTATTGCATGGAGAAATTGGCGGCCCAGTTGGATTCGGACGCGAGGCCGGGCGCGCCGATATGATCATAACCATCCAGGGCATTGAGCGAATACCAGCCGTAGCGTTCCTTGTGGCTGGCCGGCCGCACGCCCCGTCCGAGCGCCAGGCTCATGCTCCACGTGGCTTGCGGATCGAAGTTGAACCGGACGAAAGAATCCCAATTGGTTTCCGAGGCTTTGCTGTCGCTGCGCTGGTGAAAGCGGAGGAATTCCGCCGGCGCAGCCTCCGCTTCTGATTCCACCCGGGCGGCACGGCCACCCGCGGTGACGCTCCACGCCGTGCCGAACACACGGGTGAACTCGGCAAAAGCAGCATAGCTGCGCATTGTCACCTCCGGCCAGGTAAGGCTGGACATGCGC
>JAPKHB010000615.1 GCA_026647295.1 Planctomycetota bacterium
ATCAATATCAATCACCAAAGCCTGACTTTTCTATTGGCGGCGCTGCTCGCTCTAGCCATTGCCTTAATCACCGTCAGCTTCCAATCCCTCAAAGCCGCGCTGGCGAATCCGGTGGAAGCGCTGCGCTATGAATGAGGCGCGCCGGCAACACCACGGCCTCACCGAATATCTTGAGCTTTACAGATGACGATCAAATAGTTGTCAAGTCCATTTGGCGTGAAAATTGGGAATCAACCTCATGCTCTCAACCTACTTCCGCCTCGCGTGGCGCCATCTGCTTGCGAACAGAACCGTTGCGCTCATTAATGTTGTCGGCCTGTCCATTGCCGTGGCGTGCTGCATCGCGGTGTTTCTCTTTTTGCAGAATTATTGGACGCTCGACAATTTTCATGAGCACGGCGAGCGCATCTTCATGGTGGAATACGTCACCGAAATCGACGGTGATAAACAAATCTGGGGCGATGCGCCGGCGCCCATTGCCCCGGCGCTGGCCGCGGATTTTCCACAGGTCGAACGCGTCGTGCGCATGCAGCGCGAAGGCGTGAAGTTGTTCAACAAAGAGAACGCTTTCAACGAAGTGCTCGTCTATGCGGACACGGGCTTCTTCTCCATGTTCACTTTTCCGCTGCAATACGGCGATCCCGCCGCGCTTGCTGATCCGAACGCCATCATTCTCAGCGCGGATATGGCACAAAAATATTTCGGCGAG
>JAPKHB010000616.1 GCA_026647295.1 Planctomycetota bacterium
GCCATCCTCGCCGCGCTGGGCGCCCGCCGGCCCACCGTCTCCGCCACCGTCGGCGACCTGCCGCTCGAAGCAACATCCCTCGCCGCCGCCCTCCGCGCCACCGCCGCCACCGGCGTCGACATCGTCAAGTTCGGCGTCTTCGCGCGCGGCGCGGCCGCCGCCGCCGGCCTGCGCGAACTCGGCCGCGCGCTGCGCGACGACGCGACCGCCCTCGTCGCCGTCCTGCCCGCCGACCGGTTGAACGGCATCGGCGAAATCCTCGACCTCGCCTGCCGCGCCATCGCCGAGTGCGGCGTCGCCGGCGTCATGCTCGACACCGCCGCCAAGTCGCGCGGCAGCCTGCCCGAGCTGCTCGCGCCGCAGGAACTCGCGCGCTTCGTCGAAGCGGCGCACGCCGCCGGCCGCTTCGCCGGCCTCGCCGGTTCGCTGCGCGCGGAGCACATCGAAGCCCTCGCCGCCACCGGCGCCGACCTCCTCGGCTTCCGCGGCGCCCTCTGCGCCGGCGACCGCAACGCCGCCCTCGACCCCGCCGCCTTCCGCGCCGTGCGCGAGCGGCTGCGCGCCGCCGCCTCGATCCCGCTCGCCGCCGCCTAGCCGTCCTGGCGGGACTGACTTTTCCGTTTCCTGAAAAGTCAGCCGCTGAAGTACGGCGTTATGTTCGTTGGTGTGGAGCTTTTGGCCAGGAGGAAACTGCCGGGATGTTGCTT
>JAPKHB010000617.1 GCA_026647295.1 Planctomycetota bacterium
GTAACAAACATGCATCGTGTCCGGCGGCTCATCCCAGGCGACCGAATTGGCGGTCGAGTTCGGCGCGCGTCAGCTTGAGCGCGGTCGGGCGGCCATGCGGGCAATGGTGATGGTCGTCGCAGAGATGTCGTTGGGCGAGGAGGGCTTCCAGCGACCTGTTCATCGAGGGCTGGTTCGCGCGCCTGATGTATGCCTCCTTGTACAAGATGCACGAACTGGCGCTGCACGGCTGGGTGAAGGTGACGCTCGACACCTTGGCGCGCATGATCACGCGCCGCACCGAGCCCCACGTCAAGCTGCACTGAGGCCGCGCGTGCCGCGCCCTCAGTCGAGGCCGAGCACGCGCCCGAGCGGGCCGAGGTCGTAGCCGCCGAGCCGGTGCGCCAGCGCCTGAGAGCGCGCGTCGCCGTGCGCGGCGAGCAGATCCTGGAAGAGGCGGCGGAACATCACGTCGCGCGGCAGCGCGAGGTCGAAGGCCTCCCAGCCCAAGGGCAGGAAGCCGAGGCCGAACTCGGTCGCTGCGGCGCGCGTGCCGGGCGCGCAGTCGGCGTCCTCGCGTGCGACCAGGGCCGCGGCCTCGCGCTCGCTGCGGGCGGTGGCGACCACGCTGCAGTCGGCCGCCGAGAAACCGCGGCTGGCGAGCACGGACTCGAGAAAGTGCGCCGAACCCGCGCCGGCCTGGCGCATCGCCCAGCGATAGTCGAAGG
>JAPKHB010000618.1 GCA_026647295.1 Planctomycetota bacterium
CCCTGTTCGAGCAAACTTGCTCGCAATGCCACAGCCTGGGCAATATCGAAAAAAGCCCGCCCGCCAGCGCCGCTGACGCCACCGCGCTGCTCGACCGTATGATCGACAACGGCCTGGACGTCACCGACGAGGAATTCGAGCAGCTCGTGTTCTACCTCACGCGCACCTACGGCAAGAACTGAGGCGGCAGAAGCTGAGCGCGGCTGGGTGTGCGGGAAAAAGGATTTGTTATTGAAGCAAAAGTTTGTTATGCTTTGCCGCGCTGCCGGTGTCTGGCTTGGGCGCGGCCGACTTCGCGGCCTGTGATCTGCAGGCCGTCTTTCGGGTCAATTACAGAGGCAAAACCTTCTTCGGGTAGGTAGAGTGATGCGTACTGCACAATTCCATTTTGGCGCGAACAAATTCTTGGTTCGTCTCAGACGCGGCAAGTTGCACCCCGCGTGGCCAATTTTGAGTCAATTATGCACCTGAACGGCGGGCTGACTTCAGTCCAGCCCGGGCATCAAACCTCTCATTCCCACCGCCACGTCCTTCAGTTTCTGAAGCCAGATATCTTTTTTCATTTTCGCAGGCTAATCGCAGTGCCCGCCGTCGAGCGCCTCCCTGCCCCCGACGCGCGCGGCGACGCGGACCAGGCCCCCACGCCGGCAGCGGGCCGCCATCCGGAGATTCCATGAGCACACCTTCCCCCGACGTCGCGCCGCCC
>JAPKHB010000619.1 GCA_026647295.1 Planctomycetota bacterium
CGCGTTTCGCGCCACGGTCACGCGCTTGCGCGAACGCGGCATTTCGCCGCCATGGATTCACGCCGCCAACAGCGGCGCGATTCTCGATTTGCCGGAGGCCTATTTCACGATGGTGCGCGCCGGCGTGATCCTGTACGGCTACTATCCCAGCCGCGAAACCACGGAGTCGATTGCGCTGCAGCCCGCCCTGCGGCTGCGCTCACAAGTGCTTCAGGTCAAACACGTGCCGGCCCGCTTCTTCGTGAGCTACGGCAGAACTTTTCAAACCCGCAGGCCGTCTTTCCTGGCAACGATTCCCATCGGCTATGCTGACGGCTTCAGCCGCCGCTTCTCCAACAACATGGAGGTGCTGGTGGGCGGCCGGCGCCGGCCGGTGGTCGGGCGCGTGTGCATGGATCAAATCATCATCGACCTGGGCGATGATGCCGGCATCCGCCGCGGTGATGAAGTCGTGCTGCTGGGCCGGCAGGGTGATAATGAAATCACAATCTACGAGTGGTGCGAACGCTTGGACACGATTCCCTACGAAGTCACCTGTAACATCTCGCAACGCGTGCCACGGCGCTATGCGGAGGGCGCGGACGACACGCAGACGCCGGCTTGAGGTATTCTATCCAAAAATCAATCTGGCTCACCGGCGATGAGGCCAGCGCCCAAAACATCCACCTTGAAAAAACATCCACGCAAGTTCCATGAACGACAAT
>JAPKHB010000062.1 GCA_026647295.1 Planctomycetota bacterium
GGTCGGCCGTCACGCTAAGCCGGCTCCCGGCACCGAGCTGCAGCGAGTAGACGTCCGCGTCCACGTCGAGGAGGATCAGCCCCGTGGCGCGGAACGCCGCCGAGCCCGGCCCGGCCCCGAGCGGGTCCGCGAGCGCCGTGTCGGCGGCATCGATCACGCCGTCGCTCACGTCGTTCGGCTCGCTCTCGGCCGTGGCGACCCCGGGCCGCACCGCCAGGCGGTCGCGCGCCCGGAAGGCCAGGAACGTCCCGTCGGTGGCCCTAAGGCCGGTCCCGATGGTGAGATCCACGAAGCTCGATCCGCCGTTCACCAGGCTCGTGTTCGGCGTGAAGCGCACGCCCTTGCCGTCGAGGGTCGGCGCGAAGGCCCCCGCGACGCCGACCCCGTTGCTCGTCACCGAGATCGACCCGATCGTGCCGAAGTCCACGTCCTTGTTGAACGCGAGGGTGATGGCGCTGTTGTCCGGGACGAGACGGATGCCACTCGCAACCTCGGACCGCGGCAGCGCGCCGAGGAACTGGAAGGGCAGGGCCGTTCCGCCGGACAGGATGCCGATCGAGCCCGACCCCGGTCCGCCGAAGGCCCCGATGTCGTTGCGGGACCCGTCCGGGTCGTTGAGGAACGGATCGGGGTCGCCGGCGTTCCGCGCCGGGGACGCCGGGTGGAGCGTGAACAGGTCGCTGAGTTCCGTCGTCGGATCGAAGGGGAAGCCCGTGAGGTCGAGCAGCCCCTTGGCGAAGAGCGGGTCCAGCCCGCCGATCACGTTGCCGAACCCGATCGGCGTCTCCAGATCGCGGATCATGCTGTAGCGCGCCGTGCCGCCGTTCTGGGTGTCCAGGTCGGTCTCGGCGTTGAAGGCGAGCAGCGTGTTCTCGATGATGGCCGTCGAGCCGTTGCTCTCGAAGGCGATGCCGTTCTCGCTGAAGCCCTGCCCGTTGTAGACGACCGTGTTGTTGATGAGGAAGGGCCGCGAGCCGCCGCCCGCAAGGTCGAACCCGTCGCCCGAGTTCGCGGCCGTCGTGTTGTTCACGATCAGCAACCGGTTGCCCAGCCACTGGTTGCTCGAGTCCCACTCGAACCCCTCGTCGTCGTCCTGGCCGCCACCCCCGATCCAGTTGCGATGGAACAGGAAGAGGCCGTTCGCGCTGTTCGTGAACGAGTCGAAGTCCACGCCCGTCTCGGACGGGTCCGACGTGGGGCCGAGATGGTTGCTCCCGAAGAAGGCGAGGGCGGCGATCGGATCGCTCCCGCGCTGATCGCGGAGCTCGAGTCCCTCGTCGTCGCCGCCATGGAACATGTTGTTGAACACGTTCAGGCAGTAGACGCCGCCGGGGAACGTCGGGGGAACGGTGGCCGACCCGATGAAGTTGTCGACGCGCAGGTTGAGCGCGGGCTCCTCCACCTGGAGGAACGTGGCCTCGGTGATCTTGATGTCAGTGACGCCGTTCGGCGTCACGCCGATCTCGATGTCGAGGTCCTCGTTGCCTGCGAAGGCGTTGAGGCGGCGGATGTCGATGAGCAGGCGGCCCTGGTTGTGGACATCCAGGGTGCCCGACTCCTCGTCGTCGATCTCGATGACCTCCGACTCGTTGTCGGCGGAGAAGTTGTTGTCGACGATGAAACGCGTGGTCCGCGAGGCCGAAACGCCCAGGTCGACGTCGAGGAAGTTCGAGTTCCCTCCCGTCGCTACGTTGTTGCGCACGAAGACATCGACGTCCACGCCCGGGTGGGGGTCGCTCGCGATGGTGTCGAACAGCAGGACCTCGCTGGAGTAGCCCGTAATGAGGTTGTTGTCGACGGCGAGCGTGGCGCGCCCGTTCTGACCCACGTCGCCGATCTCGCCCAGCCGGAAGGCGGTGCTCCCGATGTCTCGCAACTCGTTGTGCTGGATGCGGAAGTCGAGCACATTCGGGTTGGTCGGGATCTCGGGGTCGAAGGTCAGGTCCACGCCGTCGTTCACGTTGATGAACAGGTTGTGAATGATCGCGATGAACGTGAGCGGGAGGACGCGCATCGTGGATGTCTGGCCGACGCCGTCGCTTCGGTTGCGGATGTGGTTGTTGGCGACGACGAGCCGGTCCATCCGGCCCCCGGCCTGAATCGCGGTATTGCCGCCCTCGCGGATGTCGTTGCCGACCACGACCAGCGTGTTGAGCTCGGTCGTGAGCGGCGACTCCACACGGACGAAGCCGTTCATGCGGAAGTTCGAGCCCGAGACCTGCAGGTCGGCGTCCACGCCGTTGACGGCCGCATTGCCACCGAAGTTCGCGCCGTCGTCGTTGAATGTGGACCCATCGATGAACGTCGGCGTTCGCGCATTGACCACGCGAAGGAAGTCGGTGTCGGAAAGGCCGAGCGCCGTCGCAAGCAGCGTGGCGGGGAAGGCCGCCTTGTTGCGCAGGGCCAGGAAGTCGTCGCCGTCGGCCGCGGGCGGCTGGGCATCCAGGCGCGGGAAGCCGCCGAAGAGTCCGATCGACGTCGCAGCGCCGTTGGCGAAGGTGAGTTCCTCGCCGTAGTCCGTCCCGCCGTTGGCGGCCGTCACCACCACGGCACCGCCGCCGGCCGTCTCGACGTCCGTAATGGCCGCCTGGATGGTCGGGTAGGGCTGGAGATGGTCGCCGAGCACGCCCGGGCCAGCCGCCGTGTCGTCCACGAAGGCCACTTGCGCGTCGGGCACGGGGATGGCGCTGACCTCGACCGTGTTGTCGTCGAGGTTCCCCGCCTGGTCGAGCGCGCGCACCACGAAGTAGGCGCGCTGATTCAGGGCGATCAGGGGGCTGTGCGCGTTCGTGACGATGGCCGAGGTCGCGCCCGGGCCCGTGGTGAGGATCGGGGCGCCGAAGTTCTGACCACCGGCGGTCCCCGCCACGAAGACCCGGTAGCGCAGCGAGCCCGGCAGCGTCACGTTGTCCTGGCCGGCCATCCAGTCCAGGCGCACCGCCGGACCGCCGGCCGTCGAGATGCACTGGACGCCCCAGAAGATGGGGGTGAGGACATCGGCCGGGGGGCCACCGCCCCCACCGCCCCCGCCGCCACAGGCGGTGCCGAGCGCGAGCGATGCCACGAGGACGATGTTCCAGGCCGTGCGCATTTCCGAGTTCCTCCGTGTGCGGGGGGCGGTGCCGCCGGTCCGGATGTCCGCCGGATCCGCCCTCGTGAGTGCCCCCTGCGGGAGCCGGAGTTACAGCCTAGGCGCCGGTGCCCCGCGCTGCAATGCGGTTCGGGAGCGTTGTGTTCGAGCCACGCCGCGTACGTCGAGAAGATGGGCGCCGCCGGGCTGGGCGACCGGGGCCCACCACCACGTCGCTGGCGCTTTGGGAGACTCCCGGCCTGGGGCGGTTGAGGCCGCGGGCGCTTTTCGCGGCGGCGTCGCACCGCCCGCGCGTTCCGGGTGAGGGGGTGGCCGACCAGGGGGCCGGATGCGGGGCGAGCAGGGTCCCCCCCGGCGCGCCGGCGCGCCGGCGCGCGGGCGAGGCGCCGAGGCCGGGCGTCGGGCTGTACCGGGCGCCGCTTCGGGTGGCGGGCACCCGGCGAACGGCGCGTCCCTAGGGCGCCGGGCGTCTCGGATACATCCCCCGGCACTCCTTGCGGCGCGGCCGTTGCGGGCGGCCCGCGACGGCGGGGTGACGAAAACGAGCCGGGCTCGGTACGGTCATGGGCATGTGGACAACTTCGATTCGGCTCCTCCGGTGGGCCGCCTTCCTGGTGCCGCTGGGGTATGCGGGGATGCTATTGGCGGTGGCCGTGCACGAAGGCGTGGGCCACGGGGGAACCGCGCTCGCCTTTGGCGGCTCGTTCCACGGCCTGGTGGTCCGGCTGGATGGGAGCGGGTTCGCGCGCAGCTACGCCGAGGGGCACCGTCTGGAGGTCCTGGCAGGCGGCATCGTCGCCACGACCGTCTTGGGCTTCGGGCTGCTCGCGGCGTGCGCCTTCGTGCGCGGCCCGTTGCTTGGTAGCGCCCTCGCCGTGCTGGCGCTGACGCAACTGCTGGACGGGCTGCCCTACGGCTTCTGGAACGCGGTCTCCGCGAAACCTCCCGGGGACGTGGGCCGGATCCTGGCGCTGGCCGAGTGGCCGCCCCTGCGCCCGATCCTGCTCATCGTGCTGGGCGCGCTGCACCTTGGCGCCGTGGTGCTGGGCACGCGGGCGCTGCTGGGCGCGGTCCGCCGGGACACCGGGCGTAGCCGGTCCGCGGAGGTGGTCGGCACGGGGGTGGGCCTCACGGTCTTCACGGCGGTGGGCGCCGCGCTCTTCCCCTGGGAACAGATCACGGGCACGTCCACGCTTCTTGTCACGACCGTGGACACCGCCGTGCAGGGACTCGTCGTGCTGGTGTGCCTCTGGGTGCCGGGCCCGGCGCCCGTTGCGCGCCCCGCGACCCAAGGCGCCTGGGTGGGCGGGGTCGCGGGATCGTGGGTGCTGTGCGCGGGCGTGGTCGCCGCGGTCGCCTGTTGGCTGGCACGCGGGTGGTTCTGGTGAGGGACCGGGCCTGGCGGGGCCGCCCGCCCGGCGCCCCAGCGTGGAGCCGCGGGGTCCTTGTCCGGCGCCGGAGGAGGGCTCCCGGGGCGCCGGGGAAGGCCGGCTGGAGATCGTTGGCGCGCGCTCGAGGGGCGCGGGGGGCGGCCGGATGACGGAAACGAGCCGCGCTCGGTGCGGTCAGTGGGCAGGGCGGCCCGGGTAGCATGGCCGCCGGGCCTGGGCGCTCAAGGCCCCCCGAACCCGCAGGAGGTCCCGGTGCGCGCATCGACCCTGGTGACGCTGGCCTGGGTCGCGCTCGCTTCGGCCGGTTGCGGCAGCGGCGGCGCCCCAAGGGGGGACGCCCCGGGGCCGCCGCCACCCGATGCGCCGGTGTTGCGGCTGTTCGTCCTCACGGGCCAGTCGAACGCACTGGGTGTGACGAACGGCGAAGAAGCCGATGCGACGTCCGGGACGGATCCGGCCGACGCTCACGTCGCCTTCTTCTGGGACAACGTGGCTGACGCGGCGACGTCGCTGGGCACGTCCGACGGCCGATTCACGACGCTGCAGGACCAGCAGGGCGGGTTCTTCCCGGGCAGCGCCACCCACTGGGGACCCGAGATCGAGATGGCCCGGAGCCTGTACCGGGCCGGCATGCGCGACTTCGGAGTGATCAAGGCGAGCCGCGGCGGGGGAGGCAACACCCACTGGTCCAAGGCCGCGGGCGGCCACATGTACGCGCACCTCGTCGCGACCGTACGGGCGGCCGCCGACGACCTCACGCGCCAGGGCACGCCCTTTGAGATCGTCGGGCTGCTCTACCTCCAAGGTGAGAGCGACAGCGCCGCGGAGGCCGGCATGGCGGACACCCGCCTGTCCGAACTCATCGCGGACCTGCGGGCCGACCTCCCCCAGGCGCAGGCCATGCAGGCCTTCGTCGGCGGCATCGCCGCAAGCGGCCCGGATCGCGACACGGTCCGCGCGCGCCAGGCGGCCCTCGCGGACGCCGATCCGACGGTCCACTACTTCGACACGGTCGACCTCCGGTCGTCGCTGCACGACGGCCTGCACTTTGACAAGGCGGGCAAGGTGACCGTCGGCGCGCGCTTTGCCAACGTCGTCATGGACGCCGGGTGCCACACCGCGACCTACGGAAGCCTCGTGTTCATCGGCGATTCGATCACGCAGGGCGGCCTCGGGTACGCGAGCTACCGCTACGAGGTCTTCCGCCACCTGGCGCACCACGGCGCCGGTTTCACCTTCGTGGGCTCCGTCACCGACGCCTTGGGTTTCGAGGACGTCTCGCCGGTCACGCCCGCGTTCCACGGGCGCGGATTCGACAACGTCCACGACGGCCATTGGGGCTGGCGGGCCTTCTGGATCAACGCCCGCATCCCGCTGCCGGCAAGCCGCCGGGGCTCCAACGTGGGCGAAGGCACCCTGCTGAATTGGACGGGCCAGGCGGCGCCCCAGGAGTACGCCCTGGACACCGTCGGCAACCTCGTCCCCTACCCGGATCCGCTGGCGGTGGGTACGGGCAACACCGGCACGACCTACGTGCCGGATACGGCCGTGGTCATGATCGGGATCAACGACCTCGCCGGCGGCAGTCCACCGGCCCAGGTCCGGGACGACATCGGCACGATCCTCGATCAACTTCGCGCCGCCAACCCGGCCGTGCGGGTGCACCTTTGCACCGTCCTGCACACCTCGCAGAACAACCCAACGCTGCAAGCCAACGTTGACACCCTCAACACGCTGCTGCTCGACCTGGCGGCCGCGAAGAACGCCGCGTCGTCAACGTCTCCGGTCTGGATCGCCGACCCGAGTTCCGGCTTTGCGCCAGCGCTGTTCACACACGATGCGGTCCACCCGAACCGGAGGGGGGAAGCCCACATCGGGGAGCGCGTGGCCCGCAGCCTCGGCCTGCTCGGAGATCCCCTGGCGTTCCCCCCGCCCGACACGGAGTTGGATCGCTCGGCGTTCCGCGACGTCTTCGAGGGCCACCAGATCTACGACGGGGTCGCGTTCGTCAACGGGTGGGCCGAGGTGAACCCCGAGGGAACGACCGAGGCCCTCGTCGGCGACCTGACGGACCTGCACCGGCAGCACGTCAACGGCGGCGCCGCGTGGATGGACGGCACCTTGACGGGCTGGAACGGGTGGAATCACGGCAGTTGGACCTTCGAGGCGGGCCTGCGCATCGGGTCTGCCCCCAACGGCTTCTACCTCTGGCTCGGCACCGATTCGAACCTGATCCTGATCGAGATCGCGGACGACGCAACGCGCGGATACTCGGGCGGGTTCGCCGCGGGACACCAGAACGACGACGGCGCCATCCACGTCTTCCGCGTGGCCCACGATGCGCCCAACGAGCGCTATCACGTGTGGCGCGATGGGCTGCGTCTGACCCCGCCGGCAGGCGTGGCCTACGACCTGGGAAACGACGACTGGCGCCTGATCCTCGGGGACTGGACGGGCGGTTCCTCCGGGGACCTGTACGACGTGGTGATCGACTACGTCGCCTTCGACCCGACGGGCGCCTACCTGCCCCCCGGGGGGTAGCCCCACCGCGGCACGGCGCGCCGGGGCCGCTGGCGGCCCGTGCGGGTGATGGAAACGAGCCGCGCTCGGTACGGTCAGGGACCCCGGCCGCTGTCCCACCGCCGGCCGGATGGGCCTACACCCCTTCGGGCGCCGGTCCGGGGCATGGGAGTCTGCGTGCGTACTGCGTGGATGACAGGCTTGCTGGCCGCGTTGGCGCTGGGCCTGGGCGGCGGCTGCGGCGGCAGCGGCCCCTCGGGGCCCCCCGGGGACCCGCCGCCCGGGCAGCCGCCGCCGGGTGCGCCGCCGCCGCCCCCCGCGCCGTGCGCCGGGGCCGGCTTCACCGACGGCTTCGAGGCGGGGCTCGGCGCGTGGGAGACGGGCTTCGACCTCCCGATGGACCCCAACAACCCGGGTGAGGTGGTCGCCTGGTCGATCGCCGCGAGTGGGGAACGGGCGGCCGAGGGCTCGCTCTCGGCGCGCTTCTACCTGGATGGGCGCCAGGACGATGGAACCATCTGGATCGTACGGACGCTCGACGCTCCGCCGGATCAGGACGTGGTCGTGCGTCTGGACTTCGCGCTGTGGAGCGAGAGCGAATCGTTCAACGACCTCGCGGTCGTCGTCGCCTACGCCGGCGTCGCCCCGCCGGCGGTGGAGGCGGACTTCGACCTCACCCGCCGGGCCAACCAGGTCACCGGCTGGGCCCCCTACGCCTACCGGCTTCCGGTCCGCACCGACGCCCGCGGCCGGATCCACGTCGCGCTGGGGATCAGCGCCGTGTGGGAGACGGAGATGGTCTACTTCGTGGACGCCGTGCAGGCCTGCCTGGAGTAGGGACGGCCCGACTTGAGACGGCCGCGGCCCGCCGGCCGCCCACGCCCCGGGGGCCGCACGGCCCGCGGTAGACTTTGGCCGCATGGCCCAGCGGCTGCGGGACTTCTTCGACGGGGCGGTCGTCGCGCGCATCGCCGCGCAGGTGGCGGCCGCCTACCCGGGCTTTGCCCGCCGCGCCTTCGTCCGCGACGCGCGCGCGGGGCTCGCGACCCTGGACCTGATGGACCGGGGCCGGCACATCGCGGCGGCCCTGCGCCGCCACCTGCCGGCCGACCCCGCGGTGGCGATCGGGATCCTCACGCGCTCGCTCGGACCGCCGCTGGCCACGACCGGCGGGCACGGCATGGCGCCCTTCCTCTACCTCCCCCACGCGATCTTCGTCGCGGACCACGGGCGGGGTTGCTTCGAGGTCTCGATGCGGGCCCTGCACGCGCTCACGCAGCGCTTCACCGCCGAGTTCAGCCTGCGGCCCTTCCTGGAAGCCGAGCCGCGGCGCACGTTCGCCGAACTCGCGCGCTGGGCCACGGACCCGAGCCCGCACGTGCGCCGGGCCGTGAGCGAGGGGGTGCGGCCAAGGCTGCCCTGGGCCGGGCGCCTCGAGTCGCTGCGGCGCGACCCCACGCCGGCCCTCGCCCTGCTCGAACGGCTGAAGGACGACCCCCACCCCTACGTGCGGCGCAGCGTGGCCAACTGCCTCAACGACGTCGCCAAGGACCACCCGGGCCGCGTGACGGCCCTGGCGCGGCGTTGGCTCCGCGGCGCCTCGGCGGCCCGCCGGCGCCTCGTCGCCCAGGGGCTGCGCACGCTCATCAAGCGCGGCGATCCGGCGGCGCTGGGCCTGCTGGGCTGCGCGCCCGCCCCGGGCCTTGACGTCGCCCGCGTGCAGGTCGCCCCGGCCGTCGTGCGCATCGGGGGCCACGTCGAGGTCCGCGCCCGGGTCCTGAACCGCGGCCCGGCCGCCGCGCGCGTGGTGGTGGACCTGGGCGTGCACTTCGTCGGCGCGCGCGGCCAGCCGCGGCTCAAGGTGTTCAAGGGGCGCACGCTTTGCCTGCGCCCGGGCGAGGCGGCTGACGTCGCCAAGCGCATCTCGCTGCGCCAGCACACCACGCGCCGCCACTACCCCGGCGCGCACGTCGTGGACCTGCGCCTCAACGGCGCGGTGCGGCCCGCCGGGACCTTCCGGCTGCGGGGCTAGGCGACCCGCCGGCGCTCACTCCTCCTGCAGTTCGGCCGCGCGCTCGGCGGCGAGTTGGCCGGCGCGCGTGTCCGGGTGGCTCTTGGCGACCGTCGTGTAGGCGAACACCACGGAGCGGCGCGCGCTGGCGGAGGCCATGCCCTTGAGTTCCTTGGCGATCGCCTTGCGCAACTTGTCCCAGGCAAAGCGTTGCGCGTGCACGCGGGGGTCCTTGGCCAGGGCCTTCGCCCGCTCCTTCGCCCAGGTGCCCGCCTCCAGGCCCGCGAAGCGGACCTCCAGCGTCACCAGGTCGCCCATGGCGGCGTCCGGCTCGTCGCGCCCCAGCGCCCGTTCGGCCCGCTCGCGAAGCCAGGCGGCGTAGCGTTCGATCTTCGCCCGCAGGAACGCGCGGTCCGCCTCGAGCGCCTCGTCCGGGGCGGCGGCCGCCGCCTTGTCGAGTTGGGCCCACGCGGCGCCGATGGCGCCGCGGTCGTAGTCGGCGCGGGCGGCCGCGAGCGCCGGGTGCAGGTCACGGCCGAGGGCGGGATCGAACACCCGCGCGAGTTGCGCCTCGATCTGCTCCGGGGTCGGAAGCCCCGTCGAGACGACGATGCCGTCCACGTCCACGAGCACGTAGTGCGGGATCGCCAGGCCCCCCTCGCCCGCGTAGCCCGCCAGCGTGCGTTGCTCGCGGTCGACGCCGATCCAGTATCCGGCGCCGCGGCCGCGGAGCACGCGATCGACCTCCTCCGCGGGCTCGTCGGCGATCGCGATGAGATGGAACCCCTGATCCCGGTAGCGCTCGTACAGGGCCTGAAGGTCACCGACCTTCGTCACGCAGGCCCCTCAGTGGATGCCGACGAAGTTGAGCAGCCAGACCCGGCCCTTGAGCCGTTCGCGCGACGGGGCGGGCCCTTCGACGTTGAGCCACTGGGACGCCAGGAACGCCGGGGCGGGCTGGCCGTCGAGTTGCTTCCAGCCCTCGGAGAACGCGGGCGTCGCCGCCGAGGCCGCCGCGACGAGCGCGAACGAAGCCATCACCTTGCGCATGTGCCACCTCCACTTCCCGGCCTGGGCCGGGAGTCCTGGGCCATTCTTCCACACGGGTGCCCCGGGCGCCAGACCGCCGGGGGGCCGGGCGCGTCGGCGGCGCCGGGCCCGGCGCCAGCGCCGGCATCCGCCCCCGGGCCGAGGGGGGCGCCCGGTCCGTGCTACGATCCGCGGGCGATGCCGATCCCACCTCGCGCGCCCCGGTCCGCTCCGCGGAGGACGCCGTGGTCCTGATGGCCGTCGCCGCGGGGGCGCTGGTGGTCCTGGGCTCGGTCCTGGCGCTTGCCGAGGCCTCCCTCGGGCGGGTGTCGCGCGTGCGCGCCCTGGTCCTTCAGGCCGAGGGCCGGGCGCACGCCGACGCGTTGGTCCGCATCGAGAGCGACCCGGCCCCCCACTTCAACTCCATCTACCTGGCCGTGATGCTCGCCCAGAACGGCTCGGCCGTCCTGGTGGCCCTGGTCGCCGAGCGGGCCTGGGGCGACCTGGGGGTCACCGTCGCCTCGGTCGCGTTCACGCTGGCGTACTTCGTGGTGGTGGAGGCCATGTCCAAGACCTGGGGCGTGCTGCGCAGCGAGCCGGTCGCGCTCTCGCTCGCCCCCTTCGTGATCATCCTGGCCCGCACCCTCAAGGCGCCCACCCGCCTGCTGGTGGGCATCGCCCGGCGGATCCTCCCGCGCGGCGAGGCGGCGCCGCCCTACGAGAGCGACATCCGCTCGCTGGCGGACCTGGGCCACGAGGAGGGCGCCATCCACGCCATCGAGCGGAAGTTGATCCACTCGATCTTCCGCCTCACCGACACGATCGCCCGGGAGATCATGACGCCGCGGCCGGACATCACCGCGCTGCCGGCGGCGGCGACGCTCGACGAGGCGGCGGCCGCGTTCGTCTCCAGCGGGTACTCCCGCCTGCCCGTCCACGGGGGCCGGCTCGACGACACCGTCGGGGTCGTCCACGCCAAGGACGTCCTGCGGGCGATGCGCCTGGACGCCCCCCCGCCGACGGTCCGGGAGTTGATCCAGCCCATCCGGGTCGTCCCGGAGTCCAAGCCGGTCCCCGCGATCCTCCAGGAGATGCAACGCGAGCGCTTCCACATGGCGCTCGTGGTGGACGAGTTCGGCAGCGTCGCCGGGCTCCTCACGCTGGAGGACGTGCTGGAGGAGATCGTCGGCGAGATCGAAGACGAACACGACCGCGAGGAGCCCGCCATCGTGGAGGACCGCCCGGCGAAGTGGCGGGTCGCCGCAGGCTGTGCCGTCGCGCGCCTCAACGAGGCGATCGGGGCCCAGTTCCCCTCCGAACGTTGGGACACGGTCGGGGGCCTCCTCATGGGCACGCTCGGCCGACCGGCCCGCCCGGGCGACAGCGTGGACCTCCTGGGCTACCGCCTGCGCGCCGAGCGCGTGCAGGGACGGCGCGTCACGCAGGTGCAGGTGACGCGGCTCGATCCGCCGGCGTGACCCGGCCGGGGCCCGGCAGGGTCGGCCGCGAGGGCGCCTGGCATTGCGTCAGCGGGCGCCGGCCGGAGGGCCCCAGGCCGGGTCCACGGGCAGGACCAGCTCGAGATCGTGCGTGACGCCGGGCTCGACGAGGACACGCTCCCAAACGATCCGGCCCATGAAGCTCACCATCACGGTGGCCGGACCGGGCGCGACGTGCTCCAGGACGCGCCGGCCCTGGTGATCCAGGCGCGGCAGCCTTCGGAGTGCTCCGTCCGGAGTCAAGTCGACCCACTCGAGGCCATCCCGCGGATCCACGAAGACCCGCGCCCACGCCGCCGGCCCCCCTTCGGGGCGCTGTACGGAGAGCGAGATCCGACCCGGGGCCGGGTAGCGCAGCGTGACGCTGGCCTCGCGGCCGGCCTCGATCGTGACCTCCCGGGACGCGGGGAACTGGCCCGCCACGAGCAACTCGAGCGGGTGGGTTCCGGCGGGCACGGCAGGAAACAGCGCCACGCCGGCAAGGTCAGTCCAGGCGAGGTCCCGGAGGGCGACCACCTGGTTCGGATCGGATGGGTCCCTCTCGATCCCGAGCGCGACCAATGCGTCCGCCACCGGCCGCCCGGCGGGATCCAAGCAAAGGACGCGTACCCGGCCAGTCCCGGTGGCGGGCGCTTTGACCAAGATGGCGGGCGCGCTGAGGGACCTGCGCGACCAAATCCCGCCCAGGCCGATCGTTCCCCCCGGCCCCGGCCCGCCGAGGTCGTCGACGGCCTCCGGGTAGAGCACGAGGGCCTCCGCCAGCCGAACAAGTCCGCCCTCGGCGGGAAGCGTGAGCCTGGCCCGGCCGGACGTCCACGCGCCGGTGTGCAGAGCGCCCCGGGCGAGGAGCCTGATGGGCGCACGGGGAATCGCGGGCAGGCCATCGATGGCGAAGCGACCCGCAGAGTCGACGCGCACCGCGAGCGGCCTCGGGAGAGGGTTGTCCTCGAACGTGCGCGCGAACCCCTGGGTGTCCACAACCTTCACCGCCACGGTGATCGTCCCGAAGTCAAGGTCGCTTGGCCCGACGAATTGCCCTTCGACTCGCACCGAGGGGAACAAAGGGACGTCGAGTGTCCAACGCTGCACTCCGGGGCAGGCCTCGCACTTGAGGAAGTGTCCATCGTCGTCTGCGAACCAGTCGATGAAGCCGCGCGGAGGCTCCAGGCTCGCGAACCAGACGTGCCCGTCGCTCGGCAGGTCGAACGTCCCGTCCGCTGAACGCCGCGACGGCACTTGTTCCGAGGGCCGTCCGACGGCGACGGGAGCGGGGATGCGCTGGCCGGTCAGGCTGTCCCGCGCGCGGACCTCGACCCGCCGGGTCACTGGCTTGGCCAGGGGCGGGCCCAGTACGAGCCGCAGCCCCGCGGTCGGGGCGCCGGCCAGGCGCCCACTCTCGCCGTGGGGGCCGGCCGTACGCGTCCACGCCGCGGCGCGCGTCGGATCGGTGGTGAAGTCTCCGCCCTTGAGGATCTGGTAGCCCGACGCGAGGTTCCGGCGATCCAGCCACTCTTCCGGCGGCCCTTGCGGGTCGATCTGGGCGTGGCGGGGCAGCGGACCGATGCCGTCGTGCACCCACTCCGCGGCGTTTCCGATCATGTCATGAAGGCCGTAGGGGTTGGGTTCGAAGGAAGCCACGGGCGCAAGTTGCGCGTGTCCGTCGAGGGCCCCCGCCAGGTTCGCGGCGCGGCGGGCGCGTTCGAGACCCGCCCCCCACCAGACGTCGCCCGCCGTGCCGCCCCGACACGCATGCTCCCACTCCGCCTCCGTGGGCAGGCGGTAGCGGCCGGCGGGCGATGGGCCGGGTGGGAGGGCGTCCGCGATGCGGACCGCCGTGCTCCAATCGACCCCGACCACCGGTTCGTCCGGGTTCTTGAGCACCTCCTGGGTGGGAGAGAGCGCCCTGTACTGCCCCCAGGTCAACTCGGTGATCTGCACGTAGTACGGACGCGTGAGGGTCACGGGATGGCCTGTGGGGCGCAGGATCTGGGGTTCGAATCCCCGCACCTGCTCGTCGGAGGCCCCCATGCGAAAGGTCCCGGGCGGAATCAGCACGAAGCGCATCCCGTACTCGTTCTCGAACGCGACCGGGAGGCCGAGCCGCCCGGCGGCTTCCACCTGCGCCGGGGACACCCGCGCCCACTCCGGCACCGGCTCCTGGGCGCCCGCGGGCGGCGCGGTCCGCAACGCCAGCAGGAGCACGAGGAGCAGCCAACGGTTCCAGCGCATCGCCGGCGACTGTACGGGTCCCGGGGCCGCACGACAAGCCGCGGATGCGCCTCACCCGGGGGTCGGCCCCAGGCCCTGGCCCCCGCCCGGGGCGCCCCAGGTCGGGTACGCTGGCGGGGCGACCCGCGTGGAAGGCGGTGTCGAGTGCCGCGGCCCACGTCGGGACGCGGGACGGAGGCTGCCAATGGGTCACGCGGTGCCAGGCGGGGGCGTGCAACGCTTGTTCGGGACGCTGCTGCTCGGCGCCACCGCCCTTGGCGTCCTCACCTCCGACCTGCGCCCGCGGGCGCCCCGGGGCCCGCGCGCCGCCCCGGCCCGCCTCGCACGCGAGCGCATCCTGGATCCGGAACGAGTCGCCGCCGCCCTCGCCTCGTACTCACCCAATGGCGCGTGTCTCCTGAGATTCGCACGACTTTTTGTGAGACGTTCTACCCGGCGCTCAGAACCGAACCGGCCATTGCCGCGCTGGCCGCAGCCCAGGCCGCGGTGCGCGAACGCCATCCCCAATCCACTGCTTGGGCAGCCTTTGAGCTGGCCGGATTTGCCGGCATGACGACGGCCGAGAAGAATCAGTTTGCCGCCAGCCGCCTGGATTTCACCGTGGCCAAGGGCACGCAGGCGCGGCAACAAGACGATTACGCCGAAGCGAGTCGCTACTACCAATCCGCGCTCACTATGGCGCAGC